>JAEKKE010000170.1 GCA_019510535.1 Acidobacteriota bacterium | reverse complement strand
CCTTCAGCATACCGGTGCGGTCGTCGCAGGTGAGGATGAGTTTCACCGGATAGGTGGTCTGGCGGGCGTTCGCTGATGGTGTAGCCGACCACTCTACATTGATGCGCCGATCGCTCTCGTAGAGCAGATTCTGTACGTTTGGACAGATTCGTGCGTGGACAGCTACGCCTTTACCCCGGGTGACATAGCCCACGATCTCTTCACCGCGGATGGGATTACAACATCGTGCGCGGTAGACAAGCAGGTCGTCCTGACCTTCCACCTGCAGCGAGTCTGATCCTTTGCCGAAGAAGACACGCTTGACCGCCTCGGACATCTGTCCGGGAGTGGGAAGGGCTGGCTCCGTGTCGGTTTCAACCGGCATGGTGCTGCCGGGTTCCAGTTTATTGAGCACCTGGCGTGCTGACAGCTTGCCGAAGCCGAGGCCGGCGAAGAGATCCTCTCCATTGCCGAGACCGTACTCGTTGGCTACGCGGGTGAAATCGGCTTCGGTCAGCTTGGTGATAGCGACCTTGAACTTGCGGCCCTCGCGGTCGAGGAGCTTGCGGCCGATCTCGATAGCGCGCTCGCGCTGGTGCACGTTGATCCAGTGCTTGATCTTGTTGCGGGCGCGGGAGCTCTTGACGAAGCTCAGCCAGTCGCGGCTCGGCGTGTGGCCGGTCTGGGTGGAGATCTCGACGATGTCGCCGTTGTGCAGCTTGGTGCGGAGAGGAACGATGCGCCCGTTCACACGGGCGGCGACGGTCGTGTTCCCGACGTCGGTGTGAATCGTATACGCGAAGTCGATCGGCGTGGCGTCCTTTGGCAGCACCACTACCTTGCCCTTGGGGGTGAAGGTATAGACCTCCTCGGGGTAGAGGTCGATCTTGAGCGTCGACATGAACTCGTTGGGATCGGTCATCTCGCGCTGCCATTCCATGATCTGGCGTACCCAGGCGAGGCGCTGTTCGTCCTTGTCGGTGACGGATTCGTTGGCCTTGTACTTCCAGTGCGCGGCGATGCCTTCTTCGGCGATGCGGTGCATCTCCTCGGTCCGGATCTGCACTTCGAACTGGTGGCCGCCGTCGGCGATGAGGGTAGTATGCAGCGACTGGTACATATTTGGCCGCGGCATGGCGATGAAGTCCTTGATACGGCCGGGGACAGGACGCCAGGTGGAGTGCAGCAGACCGAGCATGGCGTAGCACTCGCCGACGGTCTGGGTGATAACGCGAACAGCCAGAAGGTCGTAGACCTGGTTCAACGGCAGCGTGCCATCCTGAAGCTTCTGCTGGATGGAGTAGAGACGCTTGATGCGGTACTCGACACGACCGTGGATGTGGTGGGAGGCGAGTTTCTCCTCCAGGACCTTAACGATGCCCTGCAGGAAGCGCTCGCCCTCGTCGCGGACCTGGTCGACCTCTTTCTCGACCTGCTGGTAGGCGACGGGATCGACGTAGCGGAAGGCAAGGTCTTCGAGTTCGCCGCGAAGCTTACCCATACCAAGGCGGTGGGCGAGCGGGGCGTAGACGTCGAGCGTCTCTCTGGCGATCTTCTGCTGTTTCTCGGGCTTCAGGTGCTCCAGGGTCCGCATGTTGTGCAGGCGGTCGGCCAGCTTGATGAGCACGACGCGGACATCGGTGACCATCGCGAGAAGCATCTTGCGGATGTTTTCCGCCTGGTGGTCTTCGCGGTTGGCGAACTTGATCTTGTCGAGCTTGGTGACGCCCTCGACGATGTGGGCGACCTGGTCGCTGAAGCGGGTCGAAATCTCGTCGGCCGTAACGTCGGTATCTTCCACGGCATCGTGGAGCAGGCCGGCGGCGATAGCGGTGGCGTCCAGCTTCATCTCCGCCAGCAACTGGGCGACCTCGAGCGGATGGATGACGTAGGGCTCGCCGGAGGCACGTTTCTGGTCGGCGTGGTTCTCCAGGCAGAAGATCCAGGCTTTGCGGATGACCTCCAGGTCGTCGCCGGGCCGGAAGATCCGGACGGTTTCAAGCAGATGAGCGAAGTTTGCGTCAATGCGCTGCGCGGAGGCGCTGTCCAGCCAGGTCAGGTAGGGTGTGACGGAGGTCGCTTTGACGGGAGGAGCTGATGGCTTTTCCGCCAGAATCCCGCTGGGAGAGGCCAGAGAATCGTGGACCGAGGGATCTTCCGAAGCTTTAGGCACAGAGATTGGCTGCTCCAGATCAACGCCGTTGGCGGCGGAGACGGCGCTGGAGGTGATCTCGGGAGGCGTCAATCCGGACCCAGCCTGCGTGGAAGCAGGCCGTGCGATGGCCATATCTGATTCTATCTCCTTTAACAAAAAGAGCGGAGAGCCGTTTCCGGCCCTCCGCAAGGTTGGTTACTCGTGCTTCGGTTACTGTCGAGGGGACAGGCCGATGGTGAAAGAGACCATAAAGCTGCGTCCGGGCAGGAGGCCCACGGTGTCTCCTGAGGCTGGTGCGAAGGCATAGCCGACGCGGTTGAGAGACACCGAGCCAGATGGGTTCACGCTGGTAATGTTGTGCTGGTCAAAGAGATTGTTGACGCTGAAGCGGATCTTGGTTTGGTCGAAGATGGAACCACGGCGCATTGTGAAGTTCACGTACATGTTGGTGACGTTGAACGGATCGATCGGCACCGCCTGGTTGGCATTGGTCCCCAGCACCGGGTTCAGGGTCAGACCGCTGGAGGCGGACGGCGTAGCGTATTTGCCGTCGTTCCACATCGGACCGATGCGCTTGTTGAAGATGCCTAGGTTGAGGTATTTGTCCTGGAAGGTCATGCCCAGGCTTTCAGTGTTCGAGGGCGTGCTGGCAACCCACAGGTCGTAGTTCGGGTTTGAGGCGCCGCCGACCGTCTGGCTGACATACTTGGCCGTGCCGGCGGTTCCGTTGGCGAAGAGGCTGAGGCCCTTGCCGAAGTAGACATTCGTCTCGCCTTCAAAACCCTTGGTCACCGAGTCGCCCTGCGAGGTGTAGTTCACAAAGTTCGGGTCGCTGGGCGCAGAGTAGGCGTTGCCGAAGCGGACGTAGTAGACATCGGCATTGAGGGTAACGCGATGCAGTTTGAGGACGGAACCGGTCTGGTAGCTCTTCGCATAGCTGGGATCGGGCAACGTCTTGAGCACAGCGGCCTGGCTGGAGCCGGTCGAAGTCTGATTAATATCGAAGACGTTGCTGGGAGGAATTACGCTGCCGGTGGCGAACTGCCCATAGACTGACCAGTTGGGACGGATACGGTAGTTGGCATCGACGGATGGCAATACCGAGTTGTAGCTGGCGTTGTTCCGCACATACGGAGCGCCGTTCAAGCTGCCGACCGTGGATCCGTTATCGGCATACTGCTTCAGGTCCATGGTGTAGTGTGCGAACTTCAGGCCGCCTGTGAGGGTGAGCTTGCTGGTGGCGTGGTACTCATACTCGGCGTAGGGCTGGTAGGAGTTGGTCCAGAACTGCTCATGAAAGTTCGGCAGTGCGCTGTCGACCTGGGTGATGGGATCCTGCGGGATCTGGAAACGATCGGTTGCAGCCCATTCGTACCACATGCCCACGCGGAAGATGCCGAAGCGCGAAACCTGGCTCAGGCTGGTGATCTCACCGTACTTGCGGTAGCTGTTCAACTTATCGGTGCCGCATGGTAGAGCTCCGCTGACAGCCGTGGAGCAGTTAGGTTCGCTGACGGTACCCTTCTTCGGTGTAGCCGCATAGTTCTGCTTGTTGTTGTAGCTGTAAGTGTAGGGCTTGGTGTCGAGCGACCAACCGTGGCCAAGCTGCTGCTTGTAGCCGACGTACTCGAAGTCCGTAGGCACATGGTAGAAGTTGTACTTGTAGTAGTTCGCCTGGGTTGAATCGGTGTTCTGCAGCAGGTAGTTATCGCCGTACTGGGCGACCTGGGCGCGCGTCGGTCCTTTGATGTTGGGCGTGTTGGAGTCAAGCCAGAGAACGCTGGCGAAGCCCGTAAGAATCTTGTTCTCAGAGAACTTAAACTGGTACTTCAGAGCGCCTGCGTTGCGCGTCTGGTAGTTGAACGTCTGGTAGCCATCGGAGTCCATGTGATGGACATCGATGAAGACGTTATTCCGTTTGGACGCGCCGCCGAAGTTTCCCGAGTCATAGTTCACATCGATCAGCTTGGTGTTGAAGGAACCGTAGCTGATGCCGCCGCGTATGTTCTGGACGTCGGGCATCTCCTTCGAGAGCAGATTGATGGAGCCGCCGAAGGGCGTCGGCCCGACGGTTGAGGCAGAGCCGGGCGAGCGGTCAAAGTCGACGCCGCCGAGGAACTGCGACGGGAAGAAGGCCCAGGAGTGGTGCGAGGGCGAGTTGGTGTCATTCCACGGGATACCGTCGAAGGTGATGTCGTAGTTGCCGTCAGAGAAGCCGCGGAAGAACATCTTCGCGTCACCCATACCTACGCCGTTCGCATTCAGGCTGTACGTTCCTGGCGCGTTCTGCAGAACTTCGGTGTAATCCGCGGTTGGTGCAACGTAGTTCTGGATATAGGTGGAGTTGACCTCAGTGCGGGCGCTGCGGGCGTCAAGCACGCCATCCATCACGGCGTAGGCGGCAGCGATTGAATTGGCGTTGGCGGCGTCTACGGTGATCTGCTCGTTGGCGCCGCCAACCTTCAGAGTCAATGTGAGGTCCTGCGTATTGCTGGCAGTCAGCTGTACACCCTGGCGTGTGGTGAGGGCGAAGCCGGGAGCGGAGGCCTCGACGGTGTACGTTCCCGCGGGCAGACCGCTGGCGTTGAAGTGACCTTCGGCATCACCGCGTACGTTGCGGACAACCTTGGTCGCTTCATTCCGCAGCACGACGGTCGCGTTCGGAATGGACGCGCCGATGGCGTCTTTCAAGGTTCCAGAGAGAGTTCCGGTCTGCTGCGCGATTGCAGGCAAACCAAGGGAAACGGCAACAAGCGCCACAGCAAAGGCAGCGCGCGTTCTGGCTAAGAGAGAAGGTCGAAGCACGAGAGTATCTCCTGATTTTTTTCGTTGCTACTTGGGCCGGAGGGTGCAGTGGTGCAGCGGTGCAGCGTTAGTGCGTATTGCCCGAGACGGTGCGCAGCTCCTCGCGTGCGGCGGCGAGATCTGTCTGAAACTTCGGATTGGCAAGCATGTTGCCGAAGGCGGCATATGCGATACGCCGGCTGGCTTCGGTATCGGCGCGATAATGAACGCCGCATACCACGCGGTTGTGCGCATACTCATCAGCGCGCGCCAGGATGGCATCGCGTTTTTCGGGAGCCAGCTCCGCGAGGGTGAGCGCCAGCATGTAGCCGGAGAGCGAGTGGCCGCTCGGATAGGAGTTATGTACGTCGGTCAATTTGCAGACAGGATGCAGCGTCTTATCCGACTGGTAAGGGCGCGGACGCTGGAATAGCGCTTTCAGCTCTCCACCAAGAACGGACTGGTCGCCTTTGACATGGTTCGAAAGCTCCGCGATCAGCGGGAGCTTTGCCGCCGTAAACGACGGTCCCATAACGGTGCGGAAGACGAAGATATCCTCTTCCTCATCGTCGGCTTTGGCGGCGGCGGCTTGTGCCGGCGTGCGTGATGTTTCGATGCGATGGACTTCGGCGAGTTCGGTGCGGGTCTGCGGATCGTTGTCCGACGGTGGCGCCGGAATCAGATCGGCGATGTGCAGCACCTGCGTGTTGACGTAATAGGCGGTATGTTTCGCCGGCGCGGGTGCCGATTGCGCACCTCCACCTGCCTCCAAAGACAGCAAAATTGCCAGAGACGAGACAACTATTCTGTTGTTCACAATGGGCTGAAATTAGCCCAGAAATGTGAATAGAAGGTATGGCGTCTATGAATGGAAGGTTGATTTGCCCGGTTTTGGCTTGATTTCTGTGGAACTTAAGGATGGCTTAAGTTTGATGGTCAGGAAGCTAAGGCTTTTTCCCTGTTGCGGAGTATCCCGAAAGGGCGTGCGGTGGCGTTTTCATCGCGGAAACGCCATCGATGCGGAAGCCCTATATGACACCCACAGGGAAAATGCTCTAACGCAGCAGGCCTGCCTGGGGGATCTTTTTCTGGTGAACCCATAGCATCAGTTGATCGAAGGCTCGGCCGACTTCATCGGCACTCATAGTGCAGTGACCTTCGCGATGAACATAGGTTTGCACATAGTTGTTGCCGAAGCCTGCCTCCTCCACCATGCGGCCATACAGTGTCATGGAAGTTGCCGGGACGAGGGGGTCAAAGACCGTGTGCAACGCCAGCATGGGGCGGGTGAGCTTTCCCGTGGGTGTGTACCAGGTGGCGACCCACTTGCGCGCCTTATCGTCGGCGGCATAGCGGCGAACACCGTCGTTGAGGGCATAGTCGGTATGGGGGTCTTCGCTTGAGCGGGTATAGATGTAGTTGCGGTTGTCGAAAGGATTGCCGCCGGCCTTTCTTTGGAAGTCAGCCATCTGCCAGGTGATGTACATCATCAGGTTGGCCACCTGCAGATCGGTGTGTTCGTAGGTGATATCCCGCATACTCGCGGCCGCGGCGGGCTTTGCCTTCAGGGCGACGAGGATCTTCTGGCGCAGGCCGTCATTCTCGATAAAGTCCTGCGGTGTCGGCACTAGCGGAGGGAAGATGCCGGGGAAGAAGTAGTCGAAAGCCGCGCGCCAGGCGAATCGCCGCGAGGCCCACTCGTAGGTGGGTTCCACGGCTCCGCAGAGATCGAGACCCGCGACATATGGCTTGGGATTCAGCTCCAGCGTCATCATGGTCAGGGCTCCGCCCATTGAGCCGCCGGCGACGTAGGTCTCTTTCGGCTGACCATACTTCTTGGTGAAGTACTTCCGCAGGTGTTCGGTCTCGGGATAGGCGGCCTGCAGGGCCCACCCTGTCTGGGAGTAACCGCTCTGGATCACGGCGAAGCCGCGTTGGAACATCGGCCGGGCCTGGTCGTGCAGTTGCGCGTCGGAGCGATAGTGAAATGACCGCTCGCTGTAGCCGTGGTAGAAGACGACCAGGGAGTGGTTCCAGTTTGCCGGAACATCGATGCGGTAGGCTGCATTGCCCATGGAACCGGTCTCAACAATGCCGGACTGGGTTTTCAGGATGTTCGGCGGCGTGCTCGGACCCTCGTCGGTCTCAGGATTGTGCTGGGCAAACCCTGTGGTTGCCAGCCAGAGGCTGGAGATGAGGAGCAAAGCAACTGGGCGCATGGGTGAAGCCATTGTAAGTCGAAGATACGTCGCGTTGCGATCAGGTTAGAGCATTTTCCCTGTTGCTGCGTATCCCGGAAGGAGCGTGTAGCGGCGTTTTCATTGCGGAAAACGCCCATAGATGCTGAACCCTCACGCTACACCCGCAGGGAAAATGCTCTATCCCTTTTCCTGGTGATCCAGCAGGAACCCGGTCAGTTCGGGCAGGAACATGGGCCGGGCCAGCAGAAAGCCCTGGGCGGCATCGCAACGCAGATGGCGCAGCAGGTCGAGCTGTTCGGGTAGTTCGACACCCTCCGCCACGACCTTCAGACCGAGTTGATGGGCCATGCGCAGGATGGACTCTGCCAGGGCTGCGCTGTCTTTATCCACCTGGATGTCGGTGACGAAGGCGCGATCCATCTTGAGCTTGTCGATCGGGAAGCGCCGGAGATAGCTGAGGGAAGAGTACCCTGTGCCGAAGTCGTCGATGGCGGTGGCGATGCCGTGCTGGCGCAGCCGATGGAGAGAGAACGCTGCTTTCTCAGGGTCATCCATCAGGGAGCCTTCCGTGATCTCCAGCTCCAGGTTGCCGGGAGCGACCTGGTATTTCTCCAGGGTGGAGATGATCATCTCCACGAGATTGTCCTGCTGAAACTGGCGGGGAGAGAGATTGACGGCAAAACGAGGGCTGTACTCGAGGGAGGAGCGCAGGTCGTTGAGTTCGCGACAGGCAGTTTCAAGAACCCACTGGCTGAGGGGGACAATAACGCCGGTCTCCTCGGCGACAGGAATGAACTTAGCCGGAGAGATAAACTCACCCGTCGGCCTACGCCAGCGAAGAAGGGCTTCCATGCTGACGACTTCACCTGTCTGCAGATCGAACTCCGGCTGATAGGCCAGCATGAACTCGCTCCGTCCGAGTGCATGGCGCAGGTCGTTTTCAAGCGCCAGCCGCTCCAGCAGGGCTTTGTCGACTTCTGGATTGAAGATGCGGAAGTCGCCTCGTCCCCCGGCTTTGGCGCGGTCGAGCGCGGTGTCGACCTTGCGAAGCAGGGTGGAGACGTCGGTGCCGTCATCGGGATAGACGGCTACGCCGATGCTTGAGGTGATGTGGATCTTGTGGCTGCCGACGGTGAGCGGCTCCGAGACTGCGTGCAGGATCCTGCGGCAGATCGCGGGAAGAGCGCCTTCCTGCTCGATCTTTGGCAATACGGCGAGGAACTCATCGCTGCTGATTCGGGCCAGGGTCTCGCGTTGACCGACGACGGTACGCAGACGCTGCGCTGTCTGCCGCAGGATCAGGTCGCCTACTTCGTGTCCGAGCGTATCGTTGACGCCTTTGAACCGGTCCAGATCGACCAGGGCTACGGCAAACCTTCCATCCGGGCCGCAGCGACGGATGCTGTTGCGGATACTGATCTCCAGTTGCGACCGTGTCTGCAGACCTGTCAGGGCATCGATCCCACTGGAAGCTTTGCTGCTGGCCTGCTTATCTATCATCAGGGCGACATTGCCTACGGCGACTCCGCAGCCTACCATAGCGACCACCAGCGAGACTGCCAGCATGATGTCCGAGTGCCGTGTGCCGAAGCCGCCCGCAGGAGAGAAAGATGTCAGATGGTAGAGCGACCATATGGCGCAGGCAAGTAAGGCGCCGCCGATTGTAGCCAGAAGCTGACGCCCCCGCGGAGTCAGATCGGCGCGCCGGGCGCTCAGGCGAAGCAGCCAGCATGCGAGCAGCAGGGTGGCGAGCACCAGCACAGCCCAGAACAACATGGTTGCTGTCGATGGGCTTTCAGGCATTCAGGCTCATCCCGTTTTTGGTCTCCACATCGAAACTGCATTGGCACATTTGGACCACGCGGCTTAGGCTCTGCAGGATACGGAAAGGCGACTGCCTATCAGATAGACTGCCCGCCGAAAAGATCCGATCAGGCGAGCGGTTCTCATCATATGTTATTTCCGAACGAAGAGAAGCTGAGTACCAAATCGGTTTCCATGGAAGCGGATTACCAAAGTGGTACTAGAGTCAAGGCCCTTTGCATTGCTACAATCTCGCTGTCCGCGACCTGCGGCCTCACCATCAGGCCAATTTCTCTGGGGTGGCCGCGCCTGCCATGAATACGTACAACCTCTTGCTGATCAACGCGCTTACCATGCTGGTTTATGCTGCGGGGCTCTGTTCGCTGCATATCAGCTACCGGCGGGCGCGCGGCATCTGGTGGTTCATGGTTTCATGTGTTGCTGCTGGCGCCTCCAGCGCCCTGATTGCCGGACACAACCTTTTTCCCAGGAATCTCCATCTGGGCCTCAGCATGCTGCTGTTGCCGGTGAGTCTCTGGCTGCGCCATACGGGCTTCGCCGAGTTCCTGCATGTCAAAACCCGTCATCTATGGACGAACGCTGTCCTGGTCGCTCTTTATGCTGGTTTTCTGACATGGTTTGTCGTGCTGCGGAATGAGCCGCTCCACGGCTTTCAAGTGCTCTCGGTGATTCTGGCGATTCAGACAGCATTGAGTGTCGAAGTACTGCTGCGCTTCGGGATTGAAGAAAACCATCTGCTGCGCATCATCACAAGTATCGTGATCGCCCTGGTTGCTCTCTTCCGGCTGCTCTGGCAGGTGGTTGAGATCCGCTCCAATGTTCTGGGAGTCTCCGGCGAGTCCATCGCTCATGCGCAGTGGCCGGTCAATATGCTCTTCAATGCGGCGACGATCTTTTGCTTCGTCGGGATCTTCGTCAGCCAGATGGGGCTGGACCTGCGTGAGATTGCCAGCACCGATGCGCTGACCGGGGCTTTGAACCGCCGTGCTCTGGAATCCCAGGCCGCGCGCGAGATGGCGCGCTGCCGCCGTTACGGCTTTCCGCTGTCGGTCGTGGTTATGGATCTGGACCACTTCAAGCAGTTGAACGATACTCATGGCCACAACGCCGGTGACGCCGCTCTGTGCCTGGTGGTGCGTGATCTGCAATCGGCTCTGCGCGGGACAGATCTGCTGTGCCGCTCAGGCGGTGAGGAGTTTCTGATTCTGCTGCCGCATACAGACCACGCCACTGCGTTGCATCTGGCTGAGCGTTTGCGCAAGCGGATCTCGCAGATTGTTGTGCCGGTAGAAAACAAGAAGGTCGGCGTGACCGCCAGCCTGGGAGTGGCAAGCTGGAACGGAGCCGCTGAAAGCTGGACGACGATGGTGAAGCGTGCTGATGCCGCGCTCTATATGGCGAAGAATGCCGGACGGAACCGGGTCGTCACGGGAGAAGAACATCCTTCGTCCGCGGAGACGAGCGAACAGTTAGCTTAGTCATACATCCGTTTCCGGAACCTGTCTTATCCATGGTTGGGGGTACTCCTGAGAGATGAGGCGGCGAGCGGTGGAGTCGGAGAGCATCGCCTCGATCGGCTACAACGCGAGCCGGAACGAGCTAGAGATCGAGTTTCGCCAGAGCGGATCGGTGTATCGGTATTTCGGGGTGTCAGCCGTGGAGTACATCGAATTTATGGCAGCCGAATCTAAGGGAACCTATCTCAACCAGGTCTTTAAACTCAGAGAGCATCGGTATATTGTGGTGCGCGAGGTCCGGCAAAGGTAGGCGCGCAGCAGCATTCCACTAGAGCGTCTCGACAAATTTGATCGATTTGAGATAGCCCAGAGTATGGCCCCCACCGGGAGCCGCTTTCGTGGTGATGTGGACACTACCAGCATATGGACAGGCATGACGTTATCGTTTGAACTCGTTGAATCCGCGGTATGTACATCCCTATGCCACGGCTGGGGTTCATCATTCATAGCAAGTTGTGGTGATATATTTTTGCCGAGCTCGACATAAGATTCAGGCGACGGACAGCGGTATTCCGCCGAATCATGCGCGGGGTAAGAGCCAGCAAATATAGCCCCCTGCGTTGTGTAGAGCGAATCCGATCGCTGGAACAACCGTGAGATTGCCGCGTTGCTTCAGGGCAAGGCAAAAAAACAAATATCTCGTTCTCTTGCGGGATGTAAACAGTTGAAGAGGAGATTCGATGGAATTCGCAAGGTCTAGGCAAGTTGGCGTTCTGGCTGTTTCTTTACTTCTTGGCCCGGGTTTTTCGTTCGGTCAAGCGGCGCCTGCGCAGACAGGCAGTCCCGATTTCAACACCGCGGCGCCGAAGGATGAGGCGGTTTCGACCGGAACGGTTACGGCTTCGGGGCATGGGGCAACATCCCAATCAGGCGGTCCGAACCGAACCGTGGGGCTGCAGCAGGATGGTTCGATCGTCGCATCGGACAACCAGACGCTGACCCCGGCCGGCAAGATTGTTGAACTCGGCTCGCCCGTACGTGCCAAGGCGGTTGCGCTCAATCCAAATCGAGCAATTCACAGCGCCGCTGTGCTCCTTATGGGCTCGCCGCAGCCAATCATCGTGTTCGACACCGTAACCGGAAAGGTTCTGCAGCGCTTCATTCCCGCGGACGCAGCCGCCTCCCCAAAAGAACTGACAGCGGGCTCATTTACCGGTGTCACTTACTCCGCCGACGGCACGAAGCTACTCTTCAGCCAGGACAACAACTACGTCGTCATTGCGAATGTAAACCGGCAGACAGGCCTGTTGAGCAACGCCCAGAGGGTCAGTTTGCCTGAGCCACCTGCCGACGGCCGTCCTTATCACAACGC
>JAEKKE010000005.1 GCA_019510535.1 Acidobacteriota bacterium | reverse complement strand
ACGTATCCTGTCTGCGCCGAAGGACGCATTCAGGCGCTCTTTAAAGACATCGACAGAGATGCAGAGCGAACGTGTGCTGACTGGTGGTTCGCAAAGGGCCGTCCAGACTGTCTGAATTGTGAAACGAATTAGATGTACTTTACGAAGGGTATCGAAGTAAGTCAAGCGTTCCAGCGCTTGATATTGCTAGTTCCAAGGTTCGATCAGGAACTTTCCGTAGAACTACTGCATGCGATGGGAAAACGTGAAGTAGCTCTACTGAATGCAACGTGTCGGAGGGACTGCGGAGCGCAATGCTTCTTCTGAAGCGTACGACCGCTGCACTGAACTGAACGCGGCCTGGTTGCGCCCGTTGCGCTTTGCTTCATACAAGCCTGCGTCGGCAACTGCAATCAGACTGGATGTCGTCATTCCAACCTGCCACCTTGCCACACCGACACTGACCGTTACTCCGTGCAGTGCGCCCTCGAGCATGGGAATGGCGTTGCAGATGCGGGTCGCGAGCATGAGAGCGTTTTCGGGCGAGGTATCGGGAAGCAGGATGGCGAACTCTTCTCCGCCATAGCGGCATATGTGATCTGAACCGCGGAACAACCGGGGCAGCACCATCCCGAACTCGCGCAATACCTCATCCCCGAAGAGATGCCCCTTCGAATCGTTGATCGCCTTGAAGTGGTCGATGTCCAGCATGATCAGTGAAAGCGGCCTTCTGCTTCGCGCAGCGTAGGAGACGCACTGTTCCAGCCACTGATCAAAACATCTGCGGTTCGGAAGTCCGGTCAGCGTATCGGTGATGCTCAGCTTACCGAGCTCAACGGTCACAGCCGTCAGCTCTGCCTTCTTGCGCTCCAGTTCTTCTTCGTAGAGCCGCTCACGGGTTACGTCGATCGCAATGCCGGCGAGAAAGCGCTCACCATGCGCATCAGTAAACGGAAACTTATAACTCTTCCAGTAGATGTACTCACCGCGCGGGCCGGGAGATCTTTCTTCCTGCTCGACAGCATGGTTACCGTTCAGAACGGCAAGGTCGGTCGCGCGATATTCGTCGGCCAGATGCGCAGGCCAGATCTCGTGATCGGTCTTATTGAGCCATTCCTTGCTGGTTACGCCATACAGCGCAGCAAGCCGCCGGTTGTAGAAGCGCATGCGGCCGTCCGCATCCTTGATGAAGGCGACGATAGGGCTATGGTCCATGAACGCGCAGAAGCGGTCGTTGCTGGATAGAAGATCTTTCGTCAGCGCCTCGGTATTTTCAACCAGCTGCTGCACCTGCTGCATGCGCTGCCGCAGGGCAATCTGAGCCTCTACCTGTTTGGCCAACATCCGCAGTGTCTCAATCTGCTCCGCGCTGAATGGGCGTGGAACCAGGTCGACGGCGCACAACGCGCCAAAGCAGAACCCATTGAGATCGCGCAGCGGCACGCCGGCGTAGGCCCGCAGGTGCGGTTTGCCGACAACGAACTGGCTCCTATTGAACCGTTCATCTGCCATAAGATCGGGCACAACCAGAGGGATGGTCTGCCGGATGGTGTAGGTGCAGAGGGATCCCTCGCGCGCCGTCTCCCGGCATGCCAGTCCCTGCACCGATTTGAACCATTGACGATCTGTATCTACCAGAGAAACAAGAGCGATGGGCACTTCGCAGAGCCGGGTCACCAGCGCCGTAATGTCGTCGAATGACTCTTCCGGATCGGTATCCAGCAGCCCACTGGCATGCAGAGCCGCCAAACGGGCTGATTCGAGCAACTGGGCCGCCAATGTTCCATCGGGATCGAGAATCTTCGGCATCTTTCCAACTCTGGAAGAGCTCTTCGGCAGAGGCGCGCGAATTCTTTAGCTGCATTGCAAAAAAAATTAAAAAAAACGACTTCTCTTCCCACGGCAAAGCAATCTGTAGCGGCCCGTACATGAAATCACCTAGGGTCCTGAATCTAAAATTCGCTAAAAATATTTAGCGGATTTGGCTCCTGAGGAAGGCTGTTGAGCTCGGAAAGGGTGGGAGACGCGGGCTTCAGCCCGCGTTTTGCTGGCTCTATAAAAACGGGCTTTAGCCCTGGGTCTTTTCTATCCGTCAGGAAAAGGCCCAGGGCTAAAGCCCATTTACTTTTATGCTTTTATCAGCGTGCTGAAGCCCGCTGCTCCCACCCGTTAAGCGGGATGCTCCGCTCGAATAGTTCACCCCGTCGAATCAAGTTCGCCGGGCTCCGGCACGAAATGGGGTGCAGGAACGCCCCCTCTCTATGCAGGCCTTATAGTTTGTCAGCTATCATGGCCTTCCGGGCCAGCTTCGATGAGTTTTGGTGCAAGCCTGTTGCGAGGTGAATCTCATGCCATTCCAGCTCACTATCAATCGGAAGCCCAGATCGGTCGACGCACCGGCCGATATGCCGTTGCTCTGGGTTCTGCGCGACGTCCTTGATCTGAAGGGCGCCAAATATGGCTGCGGGATCGGGGCGTGCGGCGCCTGCACGGTCCTGATGAACGGCGAGGCGGTGCGTTCCTGCCAGATCCCGGTATCGGCGGTGAAAGGCAACATCACCACCATTGAGGGCCTGGCCGAGGATGGCAAGCTGCATCCGCTGCAAAAGGCGTGGGTCGACCTGGATGTCGCCCAGTGCGGTTACTGCCAGGGCGGACAGATTCTGAGCGCGGCGTCTTTGCTGGCGAAGAATCCTCATCCCTCTGATGCCGACATCACCTCGGCGATGACCGGCAATATCTGCCGCTGCGCCACCTATAACCGCATCCGCGCGGCGATTCATCAGGCCGCCGGAGACTCCGCCACTAAGGAAGGAGGCAGCCATGCCGGTGCTTGAGAAGTTCGCTCAATATGACGCCGAGATGCAGGCCCTGATCGCCGAGGTCGAGACCATCTCGCCTTCCGTGGTTACGACGATTGGCCGCCGCTCTTTCCTGAAGCTGGCCGGACTGGCCGGCGGCGGTCTGGTGCTCGCCTTCAACCTCGATACCCGCTCGGCCAAGGCTGAGATGGCGGTGACGCCAGACGCAGCCACGACGGAGATGAATGCGTTTGTCCGCATCGCTCCCGATAACACCGTAACCGTCTACTCCAAGGGACCGGAGATCGGCCAGGGTATTAAGACAGCCTTCGGCCTGATCATCGCCGAGGAGCTCGACGCTGACTGGAAGACGGTGAAGGTCGACCAAGCTGCCATCAATCCCAAGGTCTATGGTTACCAGGGCGCGGGTGGGTCCACTTCGATTCCGCGTGGATGGGACCAGTTGCGCCAGGCCGGAGCGACAGCGCGCGCCATGCTGATTGCCGCTGCCGCGAAACAGTGGAACGTTCCGGTAAGCGAGTGCACGGCCTCCGAGAGCA
>JAEKKE010000004.1 GCA_019510535.1 Acidobacteriota bacterium | reverse complement strand
TCGAAGGCCATGATTGGAGCGGCGCCCCGGAAGAAAGCGAAAGCTGAGGCAGCCATGCGCTCGTTTTTGAGCGGGAGCAACGCTGCGATGCGTCCACGCATTGCCTTCGCCAGCAGTTTGCGCGGATCGGCGGTGCGCTGTGCGGCATCCCAGTGACCGAGTTCGGTACGGGCAACGGACTTGCGGTGCTCTGCTCCGCGTTGGACCGTGCGGGTAGCGTCTTTCTTCATGGTGATCGCTAGTCTAGAGCGTTTTCCCTGTTGCTGGGTATCCCGAAAGGAGAGTACAGCGGGACTAAAGCCGTCCCATATCAGCCGCTGAGGTACCCCACCCTCCTCCGCCCGGTGTCTCTACGCGAATGCGGTCGCCGGCTTTTGCCTGGATACTGCATTTGGCCGGCAGCTCTTCTTCTGTTTCTCCGCTCCGCAGATAGGAGACGCCACGTTCTCCGTCCGCACCTCCCTGTAGCCCATACGGCGCAAACTTGCGGCGTTCGGTCAGCAGCGTAATGGTGCTGGGCGAAAGCAGCTCGATCTCACGCACAATGCCATCGCCGCCGCGATACTGCCCCTCGCCTCCGGAGTGAGCGCGATAGCCGTACTGGATGACGCGGAAGGGATAGGCATACTCCAGCGCCTCGACCGGTGTATTCAACGAGTTGGTCATGTGAGTGTGAATGCCGGAGATGCCATCCGCCGTGGGACGCGCACCCATGCCTCCTGCGATGGTCTCGTAGTAGGCGAAGGGTTTGCCGGTGCGATGATCCACGCCACCGATGGTGAGGTTGTTCATTGTTCCGGAGCTTGCGGCGGGAATGCGGTCGGGCATTGCCTTGGCAAGGGCGCGCAGCAGCACATCCACAATGCGCTGTGAGGTCTCCACATTGCCGCCGGCAACAGGAGCTGGAAGTACCGCGTCGACGATGCTGCCGCGCTCTGTCTCAACGATGACCGGGCGCATCAGGCCTGCGGTTGCAGGAGCATCTTCCGGCAGCAGGCAGCGCAGCACGTAGTACACCGCTGAATAAGTGATGGCATAGACGGCGTTGATGCTGCTCCTCACCTGCGGATGGCAATCTTTGAAGCTGACCTTCGCCGTCCGCGCTTCGCTGTCGAGCGTGATGGTGACGCGGATGGGAAGCGGTATCTCGTCGAAGCCATCGCTGTCCATAAAGTCTTCGGCGGCATAGCTGCCACTCACGCACCGTGCGAACTGTGCCCGCATCAGGCGCTCGGAATAGTCGAGCAACGCGACGGTGAGACGCCGAAGATGTTCAGCGCCGTGTTTTGCGATCAGTTCCAGCAGACGCAGCTCGCCTACGCGGCATGCGCCGATCTGGGAGAGCAGATCACCTTCGCGTTCTTCGGGGGTGCGTACGTTATGCAGCACAAGTTGCAGGATCGCGCGGTTGATCTCGCCGCCTTCCACAATGCGGACCGGAGGAATCCGCAAGCCCTCCTGGTAGATCTCGCGGCACAGTCCCATGGAGCCGGGATACAGCCCGCCCACATCCGCATGGTGCGCTCGCACGGCGACATACATGACCGGCGCCTCCGCATCTGTTGCTGCGAAGACGGCCAGCACCAGCGTGATATCCGGAAGGTGCGTTCCGCCTGCGTACGGATCGTTTAGCATGGCGATATCGCCGGGACGCAGTGTCATGCTCTCCATCACTGCCTTGACGGACATGGGCATCGATCCCAGATGCACCGGCATATGGTCGCCCATCGCAATAACCTGGCCCATGCTGTCGAAGACGGCACAGGAGTAGTCGCGCCGCTCTTTGATATTCGGTGAGAAGGACGTGCGGCGCAGCGCAGCACCCATCTCTTCGGCGACGGAGTGAGTCGCGCTTTTGAAGACCGCGAGCTCAATCGGATCGATAGCCGCCGCGGCTTGAGGTTCCGAGAGTTGCACCGTACTCATGCGACGTATACCTCGATGACTAAGTTGCCAAAAGCGTCGACCTCGGTGATGCATCCAGGTGGAACCACGGTGGTCGAGCTGTACTCCGCGATCAGGGCAGGGCCTGCGAATCGATCGCCCGATCTGAGCTGTTCACGCTGATAGACGTTGCTCTCTCTCCATGCTCCATCAAAGTAGATTGGACGTGTCTTCAGCACCGCTTGCGATCCATCACCTGGAGTAAGCTCCGACGTCGGCAGGTTGACTGGAGCCGTGCGGACGGTAACGCGGACGCGCACATTCACGACTTCTACCGGAGTCTCCTTACTGGCGTAGCCATAACGTTTGCGATGGAGGGAATGAAACTCGTCCAGGTAATCTGCTCCGTAGGGCACATTCAGCTCATACCCCTGACCGACGTAGCGCAGATCTAAAGACCGCTCGACAGAGTGCTCCGCTTCGCCGGGCAGCATGACGGTTCGGCTGTAGTCGCGGACGGTATCGGCAAGAAGAATTCCCAGCGCAGACAGTGCTCCCGGAAGCCGAGGCACCAGCACGCGCGGAATCTGCAGCGAACGCGCCATCGAACAGGCATGCAGCGGACCAGCGCCGCCAAAGCTAACCAGCGTAAACTCACGCGGATCGTAGCCGCGCTCGATAGAGATGACACGGATAGCCTTCTCCATCGCTGTTTCGGCCAGCAGTACGATACCTGCGGCAAACTGCTCGACACTGCCAAGGGAACCACGCGCCTCTTCCATCAACTGCAGCGTGCGTGTGTCATCCAGACGGATCTTGCCGCCGAGAAAGAGATCGGGATCAAGCCGTCCCAACGTGACATTGGCGTCGGTAACGGTCGGAAGGGTTCCGCGTCCATAGCAGATCGGCCCTGGAACGGAGCCGGCGGACTCCGGCCCGACATGCAACGCTCCACCTGCATCGAAGCGTGCGATGGAGCCACCGCCTGCGCCTACGGTATGGATGTCGAGCATGGGCACGCTCACCGGTATCTCCGAGACGACGGCGTCGCTGGTGGTGCGTGGTCCGCCTTCCGCGGCATCGATCAGCGAGACATCCGTGGATGTTCCACCCATATCGAAGCCGATGATCTTATCGAAGCCGGCCAGGCGAGCCAGCCGATAGGCTCCTATCACGCCGCCCGCCGGGCCTGAGAGCACCGTACGTACCGGCTCCTCGGCTGCGATCGCCGCGTTGATGATGCCACCTGAGGACTGCATGACCTGAACACTGCCGCCGGGAAAGTCAGCTTCGATCTCCATGCCCAGACGGCGGAGATAGGTGCTTACCTTTGGCGCCAGATAGGCGTTGGTAACGACGGTGCTGCCGCGTTCATATTCGCGGAACTCGGGCAGAATCCGATGAGAGATCGAGATTGGCAGTCCCAAAGGTCTCAGTGCTTCGGCCACCATGATCTCGTTGGCAGGATTTGCGAATGAGAAGAGCAGCGAGATGGCGATGGCTTCTGCTCCGCTGGCCTGAATGTCGACTGCAAGCTGCCGCAGCGATTCCCCTGAGGGCGTACGCAGTACAGAACCTTCAGCGGTCACGCGTTCGTCAACGCCGAAACGAAGCTCTTTCGGAACTACCGGAGGCAGTGGTGACCGGAACCAGTCATAGAGGCTAGTACGGGCCTGGCGGCCGATCGCGATGGTGTCTTCAAAACCGGCGGTGGTAACGAATGCAACCCGCGCGCCTTTGCGCTCCAGCATGGCATTGGTGCCGACGGTAGTGCCGTGCCGCACCTCCGGAACCGCAGGATTTTCTGCTACCTGCTTCACCGCGTCCAGTACTGCACGGCCAGGATCGGCCGGGGTCGAAAACAACTTCAGGACCCGAACTTCACCGTCCACCAGATATACGCAGTCAGTAAAGGTGCCGCCACTATCGATCGCTACTCGCAAAGACACTGCTCCATTTGGAAGGAATCATATGCCCGCACTCGTGGAATCCGCATCATGTCCGGCTGCGGGCTGGCTGTATATCCTTTCGCGGATCGCCGCGGAAGCCTCCCTGCGGAATACGGATCAGCGATGTTCTCTCCATCGTACGGATAACGTGCTCGGTTGCCCGGTCGCGCGCCTGCTCCGGCTTACGCGCGCGGATGGCGCGCACCATCGCCTGATGTTCATTCACCAGATCCTTGCCGTAACTCGCCATGGAGATCACCAGGTAGAAGTAACGGATCAATCGCGTCTGCAGGTTTACCGTCATCTCGACCATGATGTCGTTGCCGGTTGCCTGCGCAATCTCGATATGGAAGTTGCGGTTCCATTCCAGAAAGGTCTCGTAACTCTTCTTCTCGCCGGCGTGGTAGATGTAGTTGGCCCAGCGCTCGATCATTGCAATCTGCTCGTCGCTGGCGCGCTCGGCGGCCATGGCGGCAGCGGCCGGGTCGAGCACAAGCTGCATCTCATTCAGGCTGCGGTACTCATCGATGGTCAGCGGAGAGATGGTGTATCCCCGGAAGGGAACAATCTGCAGCAGGCCTTCCTCCTGCAGCCGACGGCAGGCCTCGCGCACAGGAGTGCGGCTGGCATTGTAGCGGGCGCACAACTCCGCTTCCGACACCGAGGCTCCCGGCTCCAGATCGCAACTGATGATGTCGTTGCGCATCTCGCTGTAGATCCGTATGGCTTCCGTCACGAGCGAATTATTGCACGCAACCTGTATACAATCCAGGAAATTTTTAGATCAGCGGAAGCACTAATTCTCGTGCAAACTGAACGACGCCATAATTTGCAGGGATTTTTTGAAGAAAGCGAGACATGTACTGCCCGTAAATTATCTCTTGACAAAAACAGAATTCGTTTTTATAAGCAAGGAACCCGCAGTTAAAACTCTGTGAAAGGGCGCGGCTGCCTCCTGGCTGAGCCCGGAGGAAGCGATGCGCCCATTGTCTGGCACCAAGGTCTTCTCCTGTCTACTCCTCTTGTCTTCGGCCGCCACGCTCGCGGCCCAAAGTACTCTTGGTGACATCACAGGCACTGTGCATGATGTGACCGGAGCAGACATTGCTAACGCCTCTGTCACGCTGGTCAACACCGACTCCGGCATCAAGTCCAGCCAGACCAGCGGAGGCGATGGCGGTTATCGCTTTCAGCAAGTGGCGCCCGGTCACTACCGGCTGGAGATCGCGGCCGCTGGGTTTAGCAAGACGGGTATCAGCAACCTCACCATGAACCTGGATGCCCACCTCACGCAGGATGTAACTCTGAGCGTGGGGAGCACCGGCGAAGTCGTGGAGGTCAACGGCTACTCTCCGCAGATCAATACCGAGAGCAACAGCGTCGGTGGTGTGGTGACTCAGGACGAGATCGACAAGCTGCCCGTCAACACACGCCAATACCTGAATCTCGCGCTGCTTGTTCCGGGCACCAGTCAGGATGCATCGCGCTCTTTCTATAACAACGTGCAGATCGGCGGCGGTTCGGGCTACTACACCAACGGCTTCGTGATCGATGGCGTTTCCAATGTCTTCGCTGAGATGGGTGAGCCCCGTCAGAACTTCCCCCAGGGCGGTGTACAGGAGTTCAAGGTCAACATCACGCAGTATCCGGCAGAGTATGGCCTCTCAATGGGAGGCCTTATCTCCGTCGTTACCAAGAGCGGAACGAATGGCAACAAGGCGATCAACGCGCCGAAGTTCAACCAGACCGTCAACCCCGATTTCAATCGCAATCAGTTCGGAGGTGATATTGGCGGTCCCATTCTGAAAGACCGCACGCACTTCTATCTGGCCTTTGAGCGCACGCAGACCTCTGAGGTCTACACTGTCGCGGCCAATCCCACCTACTACAGCGCCAACAACGGAGCCTTCTCCAAGCCCAGTCATGACCAGATGTTCACGGCGCGCGTCGATCATAAGCTGACAGACAGGCAGGCTCTCTTTGCGCGGTACGCCCAGGAGTGGAACTTGCTCAGCTACCAGACTTGCGGCGGCGCCACGGTCCGCAACTGTTACAACGGAGAGATTCCACGCCAGTCGCTCGTCGTCGGCCATACCTACACGCTCTCACCGCGGCTGTTGAACGATCTTCGTTTCCAGTACGCCTACGCTTCCTACCAGCTTGGCCCGCCGAACGCTCCCATCCCGACCAACCCTGGCAGCTACTCGCAGCAGGTGCTCAACAGCCTGCAGACGGCTTACACCTTCCCCGGCTTCAGCTATGGCTTCGGCTATGCCGACACCGGTGTGGAGCGCCGCTTCCAGCTTCTCGACAGCGTCTCTTACGTTCTCGGTAAGCACACCTTCAAGGCAGGCTTCGACGTCAGCTACATTCCGTTCACGGACGGAGCGGCCAGCAACTACAACGGCACCTGGACCTTCGGTACGGACCAGGTCTTTGATCCGAACAACGCCTCCACTATCGCCGCGCTGAAGAACCCTACTTCGTACACGCAGACGATTCCGTTCATCTCGACGAAGATACCCACCACGCCGCTCGGCCTCTATGGCGAAGACGAGTGGAAGGTCTCGCGCAACGTCACCCTCAATCTCGGTCTTCGCTGGGAGCGCCAGTTCGGTTCGTTCAATGAGCGGCTGAACTACACGACGGCGCAGTCGCAGATTCCGTTTATCAACAACAACAAGGCTCGCGGCGACAGCAACAACTTCGCTCCGCGTATCGGTCTGGTGTGGGATATCACCGGCAAGTCGCGCGATGTTGTCCGCGCGGGCTACGGCATCTACTACAACAATATCCAGACGCTGCAGAACTTCTCCGAAGCCCGCAACCTGGTAAGCTGCAGCATCTCCATCGTCAACCCTTCGTATCCGAATCCGTTCGGTGCGGGTAAGACGGCGGCGGACTATTGCTCCACCAACAAGCCAACGGTGACCTTCATGGCGCCGAACTTCCAGAACCCTTACGCGCAGCAGTATTCGGCTGGTTACTCGCGGCAGATCTCCAACAATCTCTCGGTCAACGTCGATGGCCTGTACAGCTACAGCCTGCACGACTACCGCACCATCGATTTGAACTTTCCCACCAGCGGAACCACCCGCCCGGCGACAGGATGGAACATCATCAACATGCGTGCGCCGATCGCTGCCTCGAAATACAAGGCGCTCTTTGTCCGCGTCGACAAGCGGCTGTCGCGTCGTCACATGTACACCGTCTCTTACACGCTGCAGAGCACGCGTGATAACAACCCGCAGGCGACGGCTACCAACCCACTGAATCTGGGGCTCGACTGGGGCCCTGGCAACGCAGACCGTCGCCACGCCCTGGTGGCCAGCTTCGGATATCAGCTTCCCTGGGGCATCATGAGCAGCGGCATCCTCACGCTTCGCTCGGCAACGCCCTTCAGCGCGTACTCGGCTACGGTGAATGCCGACTCGGTAACGCAATATGTGCCCGGCACGACCCGCAACCAGGTCAACCGCGACGTGGACTTCTCGCTGATCAACACCTACCGGGCCTCGCGTGGTCTGGCCGCGGTGGATCCATCCACCGTGCAGAACAGTGCCTACAAGTCTTTCGATCTGCGGCTGTTGAAGAACTTCCGTATCCACGACCGCTTCAGCCTCGAGGTCTATGGTCAGGCCTTCAACCTCTTCGGCGCCAATAACTACCTCTACAACAGCATTACAACCTCGGCGGCATCGGCCACCTTCGGCCGCGCTACTGACTCAGGCAATCGTCAACAGGGTGAGCTGGCGGCCCGCTTCACCTTCTAGCGTCGTCGTGACCCGGGTCCCGCTGCGCGGCGGGGCCCTTTTTCTGCGAGGGCAGGCATGGCAGTTGGATGGAAGTCTGTGTCATTGGTTATCACGCTGGGCTCGGCCGTTGCCGTGGCCCAGCATCGTTCTGTGGATGCGTCGAAGCTTGCTGCCTACGGCAAGTCTTTGCCAAAGGTGACAGTCCCCACCTTCGGGCTTGAACAGGCCACCTATCTGGCGGCATGGCCGCTCTCGTGTGTCGATCATCCTCAGGCAGCGCCCGAAGGCGCACAGTATCTGTGGCTCTACGGAGAACGACCGAAGCTGCCGTTCGACTACGACAAAACCCGCGCCTTTTATGGCTGTTATGATTGGCACTCCGCCGTGAACAGTACCTGGATGATGGTCGCGTTGTCCAAGGACTATCCCGATCTTCCCCTGCGCCGCCTTATGCAGGAGAAGCTCACGGAACATCTCGGAGAGAAGAACATCGCCGGCGAGCTGGAGTTCTTCAAGACCGCAAAGAACTTTG
>JAEKKE010000169.1 GCA_019510535.1 Acidobacteriota bacterium | reverse complement strand
CTTCGCGAATCTCGGCTGCGACGGTCTCAAGCTTATCGACCTGGCGTGCGGCCAGCGCGACGGTGGCCCCGTGACGGGCAAGTTCCAGTGCGCAGGCGCGTCCAATGCCCTGCGATGCTCCGGTGACGAGTGCGATACGGCCTTGAAGTGTCGGCATCTTTGCTGCGGGTACTCCTTTTCCTGTCAGTGCCGATTATAGGCGGGCGACCGACGATGTAGACCTTCATCTGCCGCCCCCGAAAATGACCGGCCTTATTCAGATGCCGATTGGCTATGCTTGGAGGTGCCATGAGTGACGTCCGCCAGAACCCGACCGCATTTCCTGAGAACATGAACACGACCGAGGTATACGCCATTCACGGCGCCGACCCTGAGGTGCTGGCCTATGCCATGGCCAAGTATTCGCGCTCGGCTCTTTCGATGAAGGAGTCGTTGAAAGAGATCAGCACCCAGCGCGCCGAACAGTTCCTCAACACGTTCTACTTTGCCTACGGCCATCGCTCCATCGCTGACCTGGCTCACGTCGCCTTTGCGATTGAACGGCTAAGCCTGCTTGCTGCTATTTCGCTAGTAGACGAGCAGCGCTGGGACGGACAGGAGCGCTCGACCCGCTATCAGGACTTTAAAAAGAGCGGCTGGTATACGCCGGCACTCGGCGAAAAGACCGCGGAGTACACTGCCGCAGCGGAAAAGCTCTTCATCGCCTATGACCGCATCGGCAAGCAGATGCTTGAGGCGCTGAAGGGAGCCATCCCCCAGCCCGCGGAGATGAAAGACGATGCCTATATGCGCACGCTCAAGGCGCGGGCGTTTGATGTCGCTCGTTATCTGCTGCCGTTGGCGACCAATACCTCTCTCGGGCAGATCGTGAATGCCCGCACGCTGGAAGGACAGATTGCACGCCTGCTGGGATCGGAGTTCGCCGAGATTCGCCAACTTGGTGAGAAGCTGCGTGAAGCCGCCAGTGGACCGGCATGGAACGTTCATGCCGATGAGGCGCGGGTGTTGTGCCAGGAGATCTCATCCGTGGACGGGATATGCGGTGACCGGGCCCTGTCGGTTCTGGCCCGCGAGGTGAAGGTCTCGCCCACGCTGGTCAAGTACACCCAGCCCTCCGCGTATGAGGCGTCAACAAAGCAGGAGCTGCGTGCAGCAGCGGCAGAGTTGATGCAGGGAGCCGCGATTGAGCCCGCTCCGGTGGTCGATCTGGTGGATGACTCCGAGGGGCTCGAGGTGGAACTCGCAGCCTCACTGCTATATCCGCACTGCCACTACTCCTATCGTCAGATTCGCAATGCCGTCACCGGTCTCTCAGCCACGCAACGTGATGCGATTGTGGCCTTGGGCGCAAAGCACCGCGGACGGCACGACGAGCTGACACGCGCCTTTTCTTCGGGACATGGCTTCGGTTTCGACATCCTGATGGACATCGGCGGCTTCCGCGACATGCACCGCCATCGCAAGTGCGTGCAGCTCATCCAGGAGTTTACGGACGTGCATGGCTACGACATCCCCGAGTGCCCTGGCCAACCGACGCTGGCCGATGCAGGTCTGGAAGAGGAGTACCGTGCAGCGATGGAGGCCAGCTTTGCCGCCTATCGTGCGCTCCGCGACTCTGGTCCGCCGGAGGCGGAGCAGTCAGCTCAGTATCTCTTGCCGCTGGGTACACGAGTCCGCGCACTCTTCAAGATGGACTTTGCGGAAGCCCTTTATATCAGCGAGCTGCGTTCCGGTGTCGCCGGACACTTCTCCTACCGCAATGTGGCATGGGAGATGTATCGTGCGGTGGCGGAACGCCATCCGTCGCTGGCAAGCTACTTCCGCACCGTAGACATCGACGAACCCATCGATCTGTTGAAGCGATAGAGAAAGGGATTAAGGGTGTCTCGTAAATCCAACGAAAATAAAAGTTTATAGGGTAAGCATAAACGGCGAGCGCGAAGCGCTCCCCATTTCACTAGCATCTAGCAAGTAGCCATCCAGCAACTGCTTTTGACATAGCCGCAACCGAGCCCCCGGTATACTGCAAAGGCAAGCCTCCTCACCAAATGACTGAAAAAATTATCAATTTCCTCTTGCCGTACATTACCGGCCTGATCGCCGCGCTGCACTATCCCGGCATTGCTCTTCTCATGGGTATTGAGTCGGCCTGCATTCCGCTTCCCAGCGAAATCATCATGCCGTTTGCCGGCTACGTGGTCTACCAGGGCAAGATGAGCCTCTTCTGGGCGGCCACCATGGGTGCGCTCGGCTGCAATCTCGGCTCGGTGGTGGCGTACTGGCTTGGAGCCTACGGCGGACGTCCGCTGGTGGAGAAGTTCGGGCGCTACGTGTTGATGAGCAAGCACGACCTCGACCGTGTCGACCATTACTTCCAGAAGTATGGAGACATCACGGTGCTGATCGGCCGCCTGCTGCCTGTGGTGCGCACCTTTATCGCGCTCCCCGCCGGCATCGCTAGAATGCCGCAGCTCCGGTTCCACATCTATACCTTCATCGGTTCCTGGCCCTGGTGCTTTGCGCTGGCATGGGTGGGCATGAAGGCCGGCGAAAGCTGGAACGACCCTAACTCCACACTGAAGAAGGTGTTGCACAAGGCGGATGCAGCGATCCTGCTGGTACTTGTTGCCGGCATCGTCTGGTTCGTGTGGACACACCTGAAGAATTCGCGCAGCGAAGCAAACGCCTAAAAGGCAGTTGCCAGTTGCCAGTTGCCAGTTGCCAGTTGCCAGTTGCCAGTTGCCAGTTGCCAGTTGCCAGTTGCCAGTTGCCAGTTGCCAGTTGCCAGTTTGGACTAGCGAGGCTGCGATGGGTTGCCTCGCTTGAGTGTGTTGAAGGTGCTTCCGCACCCATGCCGCACCTCGTCAACTGGCAACTGTTAACTGGCAACTGCTTTTAAAGCGGCCAGAGCCACGCTGCTCCGCGGACACCGGAGGAGTCGCCGTGCTTGGCCTCAACCACCGGAGTATCGACGCCGCCGCCGAAACCGTACTTTTCGATCAGGGGCGGAAGGTTCTCGTAGAGGCGTTTTGCCTTCGAAAGACCCCCTCCCATGACGATCACGTCGGGGTCGAGGATGTGGATAACGTTGGATAAACCCCTGGCTAAACGGTCCTCCAAACGAGAAAAAGCAGCCAGGGCATCAGGGTCGCCACTCTCGGCCATCACCCCCACCTCGGCGCCGGTTTTTGCGACACCGGTAACGCGGGTGAAGTCGTTGCCCAGACCGGTCCCGGAGACCCAGGTCTCCATGCAGCCGTGCTTGCCGCAGTAGCAGGGGGGACCGGGAACCTCGTCGGCCGTGGGCCAGGGCAGGCCATTGTGCCCCCATTCTCCGGCGATGGCATTGCGCCCCTCGTGAACGCGGCCGTGCAGGGCGATGCCTCCGCCGCAGCCGGTTCCGATGATGACTGCGAATACGGTGGCGATGCCCGCGGCGGCGCCGTCGGTCGCCTCGGAGACAGCAAGGCAGTTCGCGTCGTTGGCGCAGCGGACCTCGCGGCTGAGTGCCGTACTCAGATCGCGCTCAAACGGTTTGCCGATCAGCCAGGTTGAATTCGCGTTCTTGACCAGCCCCGTGCTGCGCACGATCGTGCCCGGCATACCAACACCGACTGTGGCGGAGATACCAAGTTCAGACTCTATTCCGGTGACTAAGTCACGGATAGCTTCGACGGTTGCGGAGTACTCTCGCGGGGTTGAAATGCGTAACCGTTTACGTTCCTGGCCGTGCTCATCCAACACCAGGGCCTCTATCTTCGTTCCACCCAGATCAATGCCAATACGCGCGTTCTGCATGGTTAAAGCATAAGTTGTCGCACATGAAATTGGTGAGATACTTTAGCTTCCGTACAACGGAAAACAACGGAAAGTAACAAACATAGAGGGAAGGTTGTGACGCAGTATGTCTAATCACAACGCAGCCAACGAAGCTGCGGCGCAGATTCAGCCCGCCAAGGGAAAACTTGGCGTCATGATTCCAGGCATGGGCGCAGTTGCGACGACGCTCATCGCAGGTGTCGAGGCAGTTCGCAAAGGTTTTGCAAAACCGATCGGTTCACTGGCCGAGATGGGGACCATCCGGCTCGGCAAGCGTACCGAGGGACATTCACCGCTGATTAAGGACTTCGTTCCACTGGCTGACCTGAATGACCTCGTCTTCACCGGTTGGGACATCTTCGGTGGCAATCTATATGACGCCGCAAAGACGGCTCAGGTTCTCGATCGTGATCAATTGGATCAAATTAAGCCGTTCCTCGAAGGCATTGAGCCGATGCCGGCCGTCTTTGATAAGCACTACGTCAAGCGTCTCGACGGCAAGAAGGTGAAGACAGGCCGCAGCAAGTGTGATCTGGCCAATCAGATCCGCAACGATATCGCGGAGTTCAAGACCAAGACCGATCGCCAGGTGATGATCTGGTGCGGCTCCACCGAAATCTTCCTGGAGCCGAAAGAGGTCCACTCCACGCTGGAAAAATTTGAAAAGGGCCTGGTCAACGACGATCCCGATATCGCTCCGTCGATGATCTACGCCTGGGCCTGCCTGAAAGAAGGCATTCCCTTCATCAACGGCGCGCCCAACCTCACCGCGGATATTCCGGCGCTGCAGGACCTCTCGAAGCAGGCCGGTGTGCCGACCGCGGGTAAGGACTTCAAAACCGGCCAGACCTTCATGAAGACCGTGCTTGCACCCGCCTTCAAGACGCGTATGCTCGGCCTTTCGGGCTGGTACTCGACCAACATTCTCGGTAACCGTGACGGTGAAGTTCTGGACGATCCGGATAACTTCAAGACCAAGGAAGAGACTAAGCTCGGTGTGCTGGATTACATCCTGCAGCCGAAGCTCCATCCTGATCTGTATAAGGATATCTATCACAAGGTCCGCATCAACTATTACCCGCCGCGCGGCGATAATAAAGAGGGCTGGGATAACATCGATATCTTCGGATGGCTCGGATATCCGATGCAGATCAAGGTCGACTTCCTCTGCCGCGACTCCATCCTGGCCGCACCGCTGGCGCTGGATCTGGTGCTCTTCATGGACCTTGCCAACCGCACACCGGCACTGAAGAAGCTGGGCATGCAGGAGTGGCTTAGCTTCTACTTCAAGGCGCCGACGGTGCCTGATGGGCTATATCCGGAGCACGATCTATTTATTCAGTCGATGAAGCTGAAGAACACTCTCCGTCACATTATGGGTGAGAGTCTTATTACTCATCTTGGTCTGGATTATTACGGAGACTAGTTAGTCCATTGAATAATGGAATAAATGAATGACTAAATAACAAGTAAGCCTCCGTTCGCGGAGGCTTACTTGTTTGTCGTCCGGTATGGTCTGCCCACACACTGGGTGCCCATCCATCGCATATCGGGGTCCGCCACGAACTTGTTCGTTGGGGTGAATCGCGATGGGTGGGACATTCGCGCATCGCGCGAACCGCTTTTCGTGTTCGGAGAGTCGTTCTCAGCACATTGAACAGGTTCGAACTCTGCTCGGACCCCATCCCACTTACGCTACGAGTGAATGGGGCACCCAGTGCATGGGCTTATAGTGCTGATACGCCGCCAAAGAGAGCCCGACTTGGGGTCATCGGAGGCTCCGAAAGGGTCTCCGGGGTGGTCATCTGTTACCCTGCAGGCGCATACTACGTCTAAGAATGTGCCGGGGTGCGTTCCCCGGCGGATGAGGTGTCGCAATGCGTCGGTTACAGACAGCCATACTCGCGCTGGCGATGGCCGGATTGGCCGTCCCGGGTGCGGTCTACGCACAGTCGCAGCCCAGCGATAAGGACAGCAGCAAGTCTCCCCAATCACCGACCGGCTCCCCCGTGCCGACCGACGCCAGCAAATCCACGCCTGAAGAGATTCAGAAGGCGAAGGAAGAGGCTGCGAAGAAGGCCGATTCTATCCCGCAGCCGGGCGAAAAGCTGAACAAGAACATTAAGAAGGGCAGCGATGACGATGTCGAGGCTGCCGGCACCCGCGATATCGGCGGCCGCGGTATGGGGAACTGGTACTCCACCGACTGGGAGATCCGGAACGGCAAGGGCTACGCCATGGAGATCGAGCGTAGCGCCCGCCTGATTACCGACCCGGTCGTCAATGAGTACGTCAACCGCATCGGCCAGAACATCGTAAAGAACTCTGACTCGAAGGTTCCGTTCACCATCAAGGTGCTGGACACCGATGAGGTCAACGCTATGGCTCTGCCCGGCGGCTTCTTCTATGTGAACAGCGGCCTGATCCTGGCCTGTGACGAGGAGGCCGAACTGGCCGGTGTCATGTCCCACGAGATTGCCCACGTGGCCGCGCACCATGCAGCCCGTGAGATGACCCGCATGAACTACATGCAGATCGGCCAGGTGCCGCTGATCATCTTTACCTCGGGAACCTGGACCGGATACGGCATCTACCAGGCCAGCCAGCTCGCTCTGCCGCTGACCTTCCTGCAGTTCTCCCGTAACTTTGAGGCGCAGGCCGACTGGCTCGGACTGCAATACATGTACCGCTCCGGCTACGACCCGCAGGCGTTCATCCAGTTCTTTGAAAAGATTGACGCCCTGCAGAAGCACAAGCCGGGCATGATCTCCAAGGCCTTCAGCTCGCATCCGCAGACGCCTGACCGTATCGAGCGTAGCGAGGATGAGATCGCCACCATCCTGCCGTCAAAGCCGGACTACGTGGTTACGACCTCAGAGTTCGATGACGTGAAGGCCCGCCTGGCGCGGCTCGAGAACAAGCGC
Source organism: Acidobacteriota bacterium (assembly GCA_019510535.1). Lineage (GTDB taxonomy): Bacteria > Acidobacteriota > Terriglobia > Terriglobales > Acidobacteriaceae > Terriglobus. Next base: position 5,049 of record JAEKKE010000169.1, on the reverse strand, counting down.
AAGCTGAACGACACCAAGGATGGCAACAAGCCCACCCTGCGCCGCACCGCCGGCGGAAACAACGATCCAGACTCGAACGGCAAGGACAAGTCCGATGACGATCGTCCAACCCTTGGCCGCCGCGAGTAGCAGAACCCGCCTTTCCGCAACGATGCCGCCCGAAATTTCGGGCGGCATCTTCGTTTAATCCAATGAGCTCTCCTATTCAACCATCCAACCATTCAACTATTCAACAAGACCCGCCACCGCGGCCGAGACTCCCACGGCCCATCAAGCAGGCACTAAAATAAAAAAATGGCAAAGAAGCAACCGCGTTACACCGATGAGCACGCTGCCGCCGGGCTCGATACCAAGTTTCCTGAGATTGAAACCTGGGCGAACCAGTTTCCGGCCTACGAGATTCTGATTGACGATCCGGAGTTCACCTCCGTCTGCCCCAAGACCGGTCTGCCGGACTTCGGCGTACTGCAGATTCGCTACATGCCGAGGAAGCGCTGCCTGGAGCTGAAGAGCCTGAAGGAGTATCTGTTCACCTATCGCAACCTCGGCATCTTCCAGGAGAACATCTGCAACCAGGTGCTGGAGGACGTGGTGAAGGCCACCGATCCGGTCTGGGCCGAGGTGAAGGGCGACTTCCGCCCGCGTGGTGGCATCTCGACGATTGTTACCGCTCGCTGGCCGCGGCCGAAGAAGTAATAGAGCATTTTCCCTGTAGGTGTAGTGTAGGGCTTCCGTATCTATGGGCGTTTTCCGCAATGAAAACGCCGCGGCATACCCCTACCGGGATACCCAGAAACAGGGAAAATGCTCTAGCGATATCTGACGAACGAGAGAGGGCGCCTGCGACAGGCGCCTTTTCTTATGTGTACACGGGCGAGAGAAGGTAATCTCGGCAAGCTGATATTCTCCTCACGAATGACGACCTCCACCAAGCTGACGACCAAGCGTGTCGCCGGGGCGACAACCGCCCTCATCCTCCTCACTGCTCTCAACTTCGTCAACTACATTGACCGCTACATCCTGCCTGGTGTGCAGGAGATGGTGAAGGGTGAGTTCCACGCCTCGGATGCAGAGATCGGTTCGCTTACGACGTGGTTCATGCTGGCCTATATCTGCACTGCACCCATTACCGGGTGGCTGGGGGACCGCTTTCCGCGTAAGCCGCTGGTCGTCTTCGGCGCGATCTTCTGGAGCAGCATGAACCTGCTCTCGGCGACAGTTCACACCTTCGGTGCGCTGAATTTGCGGCATGCGGCACTGGGGTTGGGAGAGGCTAGTTTTGGCATCTTCGCTCCGGCTATCCTTTCTGACTTCTTTCCGGCGCAGGAACGCAACCGGGTGATGACCATCTTCAATCTGGCCATTCCCGTTGGGGCCGCGCTCGGCTATCTGATCGGCGGCATCGTCGGCAGCCACTATGGTTGGCGCGCCCCGTTCTATGTCTCTGCGGTTCCGGGCATCCTCTTCGCAGTGATGATCCTCTTCTTGATGCGGGAGCCGGAGCGTGGCGCCAGTGAAGTAGAGAAGACGAAGATCGGCAAGGCTGACCTCCTGGCTTTGGTCACGAACCGGGCCTATCTCAGCTCCATCTTCGGATACGCGTTTATTACCTTCTGCATGGGCGGCCTCTCCTGGTGGATGCCGTCGTTCCTGCACCGGGTGAACGGCTACTCGCTGGGGCAGGCCGGATTCACCATCGGAGCCATCACCGCTGTCACCGGCATTGTGGGGACGGCCACGGGCGGCTGGGTTGCCAGCAGGCTGCTGCGGCGCAACTCCAGCGCGCTGTACCTGGTTTCAGCATTCGGCTGCCTTGCTTCGATCCCATTCGCTCTATTGACCTTCTTCGGCCCATCGTGGATCACGTTGCCTGCGCTCGCGGGGGCAGAGATCTGCCTGTTTCTCGGTACCGGCCCGATCAACGCCGCCACGGTCAATGCGGTGACCGCCGCTAACCGGGCCTCGGCCCTGGCCGGTCAGCTTCTGCTCATCCATCTGCTGGGAGATATGCCCTCGCCGCTGCTAATTGGTCTCGTAAGCGACCACACTAATCTGCGGCTGGGTATGGGCATTACTACCCTGGCGCTCGTCGTCGCGGGAGTGATCCTTCTTGCAGGTGGCCGATTTGTGAAACGGCATCCCGTAGCCGCATAACTTCGACATCGCTCGAAGCGTTTACGGAAGTGACGTCATCCAATCACCATGAGCGAACTTCGCCTGAGCGTTCTGGACCTGGTGGGGCTGCGGCCCGGAGAAGAGGCATCGGAGGGCATCGCCCGTTCCGTGACCCTGGCGCAGCATGTGGAGAGGCTCGGCTATCAACGCTTCCTGCTGGCCGAGCATCACTCCATCGCCGGCATCGCCAGTTCGGCGACAGCCGTGCTCATTGGACATATTGCGGGCGCGACGAAGTCGATCCGTGTCGGCTCGGCCGGCATCATGCTGCCCAACCACGCCCCGCTGGTGGTGGCAGAGCAGTTCGGCACGTTGGAGGCGCTGTATCCCGGACGGATCGATCTTGGCCTGGGACGCGCTCCTGGCGGCGACTTCCACACCATGCGGGCGTTGCGCCGAGACTTGAAGCAGACCGGCGACGACTTCCCGGCGCTTCTGGAAGAGCTGCGAACGTATCTTGGCGATCCCAGACCGGACCAGGTCGTACACGCATTTCCCGGCGAGGGAAGCCGGGTCCCCGTTCTGCTATTGGGCTCCAGCGCCTTCGGCGCGCAGCTTGCGGGCATGCTCGGCCTGCCGTATGCCTTCGCGGCACACTTCGCGCCCGAGTATCTCTACGCGGCGGCGCGGCTTTACCGCGAGATGTTCCGTCCGGGTGTATTGCAAGAGCCGTACATGATGGTCGGTGTACAGGTGATTACCGCCCCGACAGACGCGGAGGCGAAGCGGCTGTTCACCACGCCGCAACAGCGCTTCCTGCGGCTGATCCGCAACCAGCCAGTGGAGCTGCTGCCGCCAGTGGACTCCATGGACGGCTTGTGGGCCGACTACGAGCGGGCCGCAGTGGAGAGCAAGCTGGGCGCCGCGATTGTCGGTAGTCCGGAAACGGTGCGCGCCGGCATCGAAAAGCTGGCTCTCGACACCGGAGCCAAAGAGATCATTGCCGTGACTGACACCTACAGTTTCGACGACCGTTTGCGCAGCTATGAATTGCTGGCGGAGGCCGTTCGTCCCGTTTCTACTGTGTAGGATCGATCAGCTTCATGCCCGAGGGATCGTCCGGCCGTTTCTTCAATGGAGTGTTGTTCACTGTCACGAAGAATTCAAGTGTCGGATTAACGTTCAACTCCCACACGTGCCCGCCGACCGTCGAGCCGTCGCGCTTGCTCAGGACAGCGTGCATGTGCACGACAGGCTTCTCCTGAAAGGTCGCGATATCTCCAGTCAGCGAGACGACCTCGACCTGCTGCTGTACTGGGATCGCGACATAGATCTTGCGGGAGAGATCGAGCCAGCCGAGAGTAGCGCTGCTGATCGCTCCGATGGCGGTAAAGTGCGCATCATTGGCATGGTACTTCGTTGCGAAGTCGACCATGCCGCTCAGCGCCTCATCGCCCTTTAGGAAGATGACGGCGTAGACCTTCTCTTCCGGCGAATCTTTCACCAGCTTGACCTGCATATGAGGAGCTTTGCCCGGCGGAATAGGACGTGTGGGCAGGATGGTTTGTTCCTGTGCGTGGGCTTGTGTGAGAGCGAGACAGAGAGAGATTGCCAGAGAGATCACAAACGGTCGCATGCCGAAAGAGTATCGTGGATACACGAACAGTGGCGACGCTCAAGGAACAGGCAAAACAGATCTACCTTCGGACTCTCGAAGCAGCCCGGCTCGACACGCATCTTGCGAAGCAGGTACGGTGGGTCGACGGTATGCTTCAGGTTGGAGAGCATAGTTTCCCGCTTGAACTCTACCGGCGTGCCGTCATCATTGCACTCGGCAAGGCGGCAGTCCCCATGGCCGTATACAGTGCGGATCTGTTGCGGGGATACCTGCCATTCACGGGACTGGTGCTGGCTCCGGAAAACTCAGGAGCTCCGGCAGAGCTTACGTTTCTGCGTGGCTCGCATCCCTTTCCGGATGATAGCTCGCGCCGTGCCGCCGAGCTCGCTCTCGAGCTGGCGCGCGAAGCAGACGGTGAGACGCTGGTCTTGTGGCTCATCAGCGGAGGAGCTTCCGCGATGATGGAGATGCCATTAGTGCCTGATATCTCCATGGATGAGATGGCGGCGTTCCATCGCATGCTGGTGCACTCGGGCCTGAACATCGCCGAGATGAATGCACTGCGCAAACACGTATCCGCGGTCAAAGGAGGCCGGCTGGCTGTTGCCGCAGCAAATGCTGCGACGCAGGTGACCCTGCTGGTGAGCGATGTGCCGGAGGGGCGCCCGGATGTGATTGCCTCCGGGCCCACCATTCCGGATGGGAGTACGATCACCTACTGCCGGGTGTTGCTGTCTCGCTTGAAGGAACCGTTGCCTCCCGCGATCGCTGAACTGTTCGCGAGTCTCGAGCTGCCGGAGACGCCAAAGCAGAACGATCCTGCTTTTGCCAGGGCCTTCTATCTCGAAGTGCTTTCGTCATCCACGCTCTGTACTGAGGCCGCTGCCATCGCTCGCGATCTCGGATTCGAGGCTGTAGTCGACAACGGATGCGATGAGTGGCTTTATGACAAGGCCGCCGTCTATCTGCTCTACAAGCTTGCTCGCCTGCGGCAACCGGGCAAACGGATAGCATTGATCTCCGCAGGAGAGGTTTCTGTACCTGTTAGCGAACCGGCGGGTACGGGAGGACGCAACCAGCACTTCGCGCTTTACGCTGCGCAACTCATCGACGGTATGGCAAATACTGCCGTGTTAAGTGCCGGCAGTGATGGTCTGGACGGCAACAGTCCAGCCGCGGGAGCAGTGGCCGATTCCGATACCTGGGAACATGCGACGGATCCCGCCGGAGCGTTGGAGCGATTCGATTCAGGAACCGTCTTCGCTGACCTAGGGGATTCGATTGTCACCGGTCCGACTGGGAACAACCTGCGCGAT
>JAEKKE010000003.1 GCA_019510535.1 Acidobacteriota bacterium | reverse complement strand
TCCTTGTCGCCGTCCTTCCAATAAAGCCCGTGCTTGATGCCCATATTTCCGCCGCCGGCGATCAGCGTGGGAAGATTGTGGACATAGTGCGTCGTGCTGGCGCCGCTGCCAAACATCACGACCGTGTTGTCGAGCACAGTGCCGCTGCGGTCCTTGTACTCGGTGAGCTTGTCCAGGAAGTGGACCAGCCGTTCGCTGAGGAACAGATCGTACTTGGCGAAATCCAACTGGCCCTGCTTGTCGACAGCATGGGAGAGCCGGTGATGCGTCGTGGAAAGCCCCAGGCGAATGGGAAAAGTATCGCTGATGCCCATGCCGTCTTCCCGGTTCAGCATGAAGGTCACCGTCCGAGTGATGTCGGCGTCAAAGGCGAGCGCGATCAGCTCATACATCGTCGTGTAGAACTCGGTCGCGTCGCCATCATTGGTGGCGTCCAAGTTCAGGTGGGAATAGTCCTGCTGCTTGAGCGGAATATCGATCCAGCGTTCGCTGGCGGCCAGGCGCGATTCGATTTCATTCAGCGACGTCATGTACTGGTCCATGCGGACACGGTCGGTCTGGCCCAGCTTCTGGTCGAGCGATTTGGCCGAAGCGGTGACGGCGTCGACCAGCTTGATGCGCCGCTGCAAGTCCGCATGTTCGGCATCACGCGAATTGGCGTCGGCACGGAACAGGCGGTTGAAGATGCGGCGGGGATTGTTCTCGGCCGTGACCGGATGGCCGTCCAGCCCGAACGACAGGGTGGCGGTACGCGACTGATAGCCAGTGCCGGCGTCGATAGAGACCACCAGCGAGGGCTGGCGGCAACTGTTCTTGGTGTGCTCCGCGATCACCTGGTCGAGGCTGGTGGTATTGAAGGTACCTGGCTTGGGGTTCTGCAGTGGCGCCCCCGTCAGCCACATGTCGGAACAGATATGGGGATCGTTCTTCGGCCCGTTGGGATGATACATGCCGCCGAAAAAGCTGATCTTGTCGCGATGCGGCAGCAAAGGCTCGATGGACTTGCCATAGATCAATTCGCCCTTTTCTCCCGTGCGCGGAAACCAACTCCACTCCGGAATGCCATGTTCGGCGCGCGGCATCGCCATGCCGTTGGCCGTATAGATGGCGCAAAAGCGTTTGGGGATGTCGTTCGCAACCTCCTCCCCCATGGCGTCGAGCGCCGGCAAGGCAAGCGCCATGCCCCCGACCCCGGAGAGGAAGGCGCGGCGGTGAAGTCGGAAACGGCTCATCGAAAGTCCTCCATGACGGATGCGCGGATTATTTCTCCAGGAACATAGGGCTTTCGGCCACATACCGGATCATGTCCTGCATACGATAGTCGCTTTTCTTCAGCTTCAGGCCGTCACGCCGCAGATGGTCCAACTCGGCATAGGACAGGCTGCGACCGGCGGCATAGGTGGTCAAGTGCTTGAGGACACTGAAGGCGACCTCGTCTATCTTGGGGCCAGCGAGATACTGTTTCAGACCATCGGCGCCTTCGATGGCGGTTCCATCCGGCAGCTTGCTTTGCGAATCCGCCTTGATCTTCTTGAGCCGGCCACTGGCATCATAATCCTCAAACGCGACGCCCCAAGGATCAATCCGGCTGTGGCAGGAGCCGCAGACCGGCGAACTGCGATGTTGCTCGATGCGCTGGCGAAGAGTCAGGCCCTTGGTGTCTTCCTGGAGCGGCGGAACATTCGGCGGAGGACTTGGCGGGGGCTGGGCGATGATCTTGCGGGCAAGCCAGGCGCCGCGCTTGACCGGGTTGGATTCGCGCCCATCCGACAGACCGGAAAGTATGGCCGCCTCGGTCATAACCCCGCCCAGATCGGTGCGTTTCGGCTTGATGGCGACAAACTGAAAACCACTATTGACCTCGTGGCCCAGGCCATAATATCCGGCCACCGGCTCGTTCACCACGACGAAATCCGATGTGACGAGGTTGCGGACCGGAAGATTCTTGGCGATCAGGTAGCGCACATACTACGTCGGTTCCTGCATCAGGTTCGACCGCATCACATGCGTGAGATCCGGGAATTGCCGCCGGTCCGGTTCGAGAACCTGGAACTTGTCGAGGGCCAGCCATTGCGGCACGAACTCTTTGAGGAAGCCCGAGAATTTCGGGTCCGCCACCATGCGCCGGACTTCGGAATCGAGATGGCTGCGCAACGTTCCCGCGGCCGCTAACTGAAGCGTGTGCCGGTCGGGTGGTCCGTTCCACAGAAAGTAGGAGAGCTTCGATGCCAGCTCGTAATTGTCGAGCGGTTCGGGGCCCGGCGAGGCGCTCTTTTCGACCAGGAACAGGAATTGCGGCATGGTCAGGGTCACCAGCAATGCATCCTTCACGCTGTCCCTGAAACCGCGACCCGAAGCGGTTGAGGCGCGATAGGTGGCCAAGATCGTATTCTCCTCGGCGGCGGTGACCGGACGGCGGAAAGCGCGCGTCGCAAAGTTGCGCAGGATTCGCCGCGCCCTATCCGCGTCGCTTCCACCGGTCGCCACTCCGAAGATGTTCTTATAGGCCGGGCTGGGCCACTGGTCGTAATAAGGGCCTTCAAATTCCACCGAACGGATCAACAGGCGCGGCATATCCCGGCCGTCGGTATATTCGCTGCGTATACCGATCTGGCGGATGCCGGAAATATAGTTGGCGTCGTGGACACCGACTTCCGGATTGGGAAAATTTCGCATGGCGCCTTCGAAAACATAGCGCCGCAGATTGGTGCCTGGAACGTCCTGGGATTTTCCGGCGGAGAGCATGGTATCGCCGCAATCGCGCCGGAAACCCATGTACAGTCCGATCTTCGGCGCGCGCTTCTCGAAAGCGGCGAAGCGTTGATAATTGGCATTCTTGGCATCGAGCGGCGTCAGGACGATCTTGGCGGCATGATGCAGCGTGCCGATCGCGGCCTCGACCGGGTATGTTCCCGCATACAGGCGCACCACCAGGAAGGCGGGCTGCTGCAAGCCGCCGGAAAATTGACGGCTTCCGATCTTGAGAAACACTTCCGGAAAGGTTGGCGAAGGCGCGCGCCCGGGAGTCGGGACGGGCTTGGGCAGTTCGACGCCGGGGACGGCCAGGGCGCGTATCTCGGCATAACCCAAGGCGCGATTGTAATAGCGAAATTCGTCCAGTTCGCCGACATAGGATTCCTGGCCTGGGCTGGCGCCGATCAGGACGTTGCCCTTATAGGTGAAGTCGGCGGGCCCGATGGCGCCCTGCCCCACGAGCACGCCGCCCACATAGATTCGCGTCTGGTTCGTGCCGCGGCTCACCGCAACGGCAATATGCTGCCAGCCGCCGTTCAACACGCCATTGTCGCTTACCACCTGTCCGTTGGACTTGCCGTCGGGCCCGT
>JAEKKE010000168.1:16092-17187 GCA_019510535.1 Acidobacteriota bacterium | reverse complement strand
GTAGCTGCAACATGCATAATCACTGTCGGCCCTCCGTCGATGCATTCAGGAACTGATTGATCGTTCGTACGGCTTCATCCTGCCCGCCGCGATCGCTCCAGATGGGATAGGCGAGATCTCTGCCTGTTCGCGCCACCAGACGGATACGGCCCGAGTTTGGCTTGCTGTCGAGCACAGCCTCTTCCAGATCCTTGAGTTCGGCAGTGTTGGTTCGTGCCGGTAGGAAGAGAGACATACGCCATTGCATCGCAACCGTACCTGCGGTTCGATCGAATGCGATAGAGCCGGAGCTATACGACGCGGCCCAGAAAAGAGCGAGCGCCATCACGGTAATGCCCAGTCCGAATGCGCGATAGCGGAAGACAAGCGTCGCTACCTCGGCCGGTGCTTTTTCGGCCGAGAAGACCCGCGCCATCGAGCGGCCAATGAAGTAGAACATTGCGGCAAGCAGGATGCCGATCACGATTGCCAGCCATCCCGAAAGCAGGGATTGGCCTGGAGCCGCGATTACCAGCCGCGTGCCGCTACGTTCTACGATCTGAAACGCCGATTGGCCTATCACCCGAATCTCCTTACGCCCACGGACTGTCGATATGCACCGCGATGCAGATACCAACTCTGACAGGCATAATAATCGTGCGTGCGGCGCCAACTTGGGCATTCAGTCCTGCGATCTTGTTGTCCAGGCCCTTCAGACGCGCTTCAAGTTCTTTTTCACCAATATCGACGGCTACGGCTTCATTGACAAAGACACCTGCGCCGACTGATGCAACCCAGGCCTCGGCCTTTCCAACCCAGCCCTCTCCCTTCGTGATGGTGGCATCCAGCGCAAGGCCCTTCGCTTCGAAGGACGATGCTTTGATCGCCAGGTCTATGTTCTTGAATTCGCCTTCAACATTCAGAATGTCGAAGGTATGTGTCGGGTTGATCTGGTGGTCCTGTTCGTGGTGCTGGTCCGTATGCTCGCCGAAGTACTCGAAGCGGCTTTCCGCGTGATAGTACTCCTTTACGTCTTCAATGCGATTGTCCGTTGTCTTCCCATTGACCTTGAAGTTCAGGTCCTCGTGAACCGTCCACTCCTCGTTCTCCATGACG
>JAEKKE010000168.1:0-16064 GCA_019510535.1 Acidobacteriota bacterium | reverse complement strand
GTCGATCTGCTGCCACCGGTCGCCATGGATCAGCTTGGCGTCGGTTGCGTCTGTTCCGCTCAAACCGGTAGCGGACGTCATCGCCTTGGGATTCAGCTTGCCGAAGTCGGGAGCGGCGCTGTCAGATCCGCCTTTGTTGGAACGGGTCGACGTTGGAATATTTCCCTGAAAAACTCCCATCTGCTATCTCCTTTCGTTCCTGTTTCTCAACCAATCTCACGCGAGAAGAACTGACTGCGTACATGGACACGGCCATTGGGCGCGGTCAGAATAATGTCGCCGTCGGAATGGATGTGTACCAGCGTCCTGCCAGTGCTGTCGTGTTTCTCGGTCATGGTCAACGCGGAAGAGTTGGGCGTTGCCAGGACAACGGTCTCCTTGCTTGGCGTATCGATCATCTGCACCCGGTTTCCGGCTTTGGTGACAATGCGCTTCACGTTGTTGTCTGGAATATCCGAGGTTGCTCCGAAGAAGCCCAGGCGAGGAGCCTGTTGCACGCCGTTCCAGACGGAGCCAAGAATAACGGGACGTTCGGGGTCGCCGTCTTCAAACACAACGGCAACCTCGTCACCGACCTCGGGCATGAACATGAAGCCGCGGTCCGGGCCGGCATGCGGTGACACCATGCGCGCCCAATGCGTAGAGCCATCCTGCTGCCAGAAAAACTGTACCTTCAGGCGGCCCATCTTCTTGGGGTCGTTGTGATCGACCACCCGCGCCGGCACCACGCCGTACCAGGAACGAAGCGTGGGCTGCTGCGGATTCCGGTACTTCTTCCACGGAGTGCAGACAAAGGAATTGCTGTATCCCTGCGGTTCCCAGCGATGGATCACCTTTACCAGGCCATAGGCGCCCTTGGCATCGATGTTGCCTTCCACTTCGACGGTGTCTCCAGCCTTCAACTGTTGATTGCGAGAGTGGCCGGTCGCGGTGACGCTGCCGCCGATGGAGCGCTGGCTTTCTTTGCGGAGATAGTCCTGATAGCTGTCAAGCGTCATGACGCGCGCGCGCTGCGACGCGAATGACGAGGGGAGAGACTGTGAGCGCGACTGTACCGCACTGGTCAGTTTGCCTGAGGAAGGATAAAACTCAGCCGGGTCACTTACCTTTTGAAAAGTATTGGACTGCATGACGTGGTGATCGTAGTGGGAGCCGCTGACCGAGGCAGGTGCAAGCGATCCCTTCACACGAAAGTCAATAAGACCATCTTCTCCACGCCACAATACTTTGCCACCCGGCTGGAAGGAGTCGAAGACCTCGAGCCCTTTTCCAGAGGGACGCAACCAGCATCCATAGTCGTCGACAATCCGGTTCAGGAACGAGAAGTCCGATTCGCCGTACTGTACGTAGTTCAGCGCCTTACCCGAGCCTCCGTTCACGGAAACGGAGAGGCCCTCCCGGCCGGAGACGGTATTGGCTATGGAAGAGAGAGTCTGGTCGGAGTAGTACTCCTTACGCGCTGTGAGGTCGAGCTTATAGCTTTCACTGACGGCGGTGAGCTGTGCGGTATAGCTGCCCCAGACCTCGTAGTTCAATTCAACATCCAGCACGAAGCCGGAGAAATTGACGTGCTCAACGCCGTCCTGGTCAGTCGTCTTGATCTGGACTGTCTGCCCGAGGAAGTCTTCCACCGGGATTCGCTTGTCTTCCGTCTGCCGGCAGACAACGGTGCACCACCAGTGCTGGTTAAGCTCTTGCGTGATTTCGACAGATGCAAGCAATGCATCCTGCAGCAGATTGTCGCCAATTTGAATGTGAGGTAATGCCATGATGTGCCCTCAGACTCCGGTGGGAGCGCGTCGCAGAGAAGAACCCTGACTCTGAACGGTGTTAATTGCCCAACTGGAGATCGTGGTAGTTCTGTTGGTCGAGCGCGGGTTGAATACTGACGGAGAGAACGTGATTACTGCCACCTCCGCTTGATACGTTCCAGGAGCTGATCCAGCCCTTGAAGGAGAGCGTGCAGATGGCGTCCTGCCGGTGTTCGTCTTTCCAGAATTCGATCTTTACGTCTTTGATCTTGTCTTTCGTCGGGACATTGGCAAGATCGAAGTATTTCTTCACCGTGGCAAATGGAACATTGACGGTGTCGTGCATGTCGGCGGAGAAGTCCATCGCGCAGCTCAGAGAGCCCATCGATGGCATCCCGTTCGCATCAACAACCGTGGCCAGGCCGATCTGTGTCGAGAAGGCGTTGAGTTTAACGCCGTCGACGGTGATGGTCGTATTCGATGGATTTGCCATGCTTATCTCCTCACGGGGCTGAATCGTATGTTGACGGTCTCCGTCTGGAGGACCATTTGCTTCTACTTGCTCTCCGCCGCTTTCTTTGCGAGGAGCCTACGAATATTGGGAATCGTGTACGGCAGTCGTTGCGTCGTAATCCATTGCGACCGCTCTGCGTCCAGTTCATACATGCCGGAACCAGCGTTCCACTTCAGGAGCACGGGCTCCGGGAAAGACTCATGTCCTGTCGTTGCCCGGTAGATCAATATCAGCGCCGGATACTTCGATTTGCTCTCCGCGGTGCCGATGGCGGAGAGGGACACACAGCTCTCAGCTTCGGTCCAATCGGTGCCAAAGGTGACGATAAGGTGCGTCTCGCCTGTACCGTTAACCGTAGCGAGACCGCATTGATGAAAGGGCGGGCCGGCAGCGTCTCCATTTTTTGAAAAACGTACCGGTACGAGTGTCAGTGCCGGAGTTACGGACAAGGACATGATCTGTTTGCGGTCAATCTCCAGCTCTGCCGCTCCGGCTGGCAACGTGGGTGCCGTGACTTTGCCTGCTGCTGCGTTCGCATCCACAGGCGTAGCCTTCCGCATGACGGTCTGTGCGTGGCAGGCAACGCTGCTGAGTGTCGCGAGCATGAGGAAGTGATGACTAAGGCGTCGCAGCGTCATAAGCTCCCTGCAGATTGGTGTCATAGTGGTTGTCCTTATACGCTGAACCGTTATAGATACGGGCAAAGGTCGCCCAGTTGCGGTTTTGAATCGCCTGCGTCAACGTGGCGTTGAACTTAATGAAGGCAACGAATGCCCGTAACTGCTGTTGGATGGACTGGCACATCGCTGTCACAAAAAGGTCTACGGTTCCAAAACCGGACTGTGCATAGTTGTCACCGAGGATCTGAAATGCTCCCCAGGAGGCAGCCCGGAGGGCCGCCGTCGCATCAAGCTGATAGGCACGCTGCAACTTGTCATACTGCGCCGCATATTTTCCATACCCACCGCGGTTGGCGTTGGAGATATCAGGCGCAAATCGGTCATGACGGCCAGCCGTGAAGCGATGGAAGAGGTGACGTTCGAACAGAATCGTAGGGCGGCCGAACTCATCGTAGGCTCCACGGGGAGCTTCTACCGCTGTAACCGCCTTGATCGCACGCACCTCACAGCACAACTCATCCGCAGCGGCCTTGTAATCGTCATCCGTCAGCTTCGTATCACCTGTGCGGTAGGGAAGCCGGAGTCCTCCGGCTGCGCCAGCCATTAGCCGTTGCCCTGTGGTCATCGCAAGCTGCTGGAAGGTCGCACTGCGGGGTTCTACGATGCCATCTGCGAACGGCATATGCATGATCCGTCGCTGGAAGGTGGTGATCGCCGTATAGGTCTGGCGATCGAAGCTACCATTTCGTGGAACAACGATGCCAGTACGTGCTGATTGCCGGTCGAGCAGACGCTGCACTAGCCGCACATCCTGTTCTTCGTTCGGCTTTCCGGGCCCGACGGTTTTCTTGAGCTCCTCACGAAATGACATCAGTCAATCTCCACAATGACGCAGGTGGCATTGTCGTGCCCGCCGGCGTCGTTTGCTGCGCCTACCAGTTGTTGACACGCTTGTTCCGGCGAAGACGTTGTCAGTAGCAGTGCAAGCATTTCGGAGGTGCGCAATGCCTTACTGACGCCGTCCGTAGCGAAAATGAAACAGTCGCCGAGCTCGACACGCACCATGCTGACCGCCGGGATCACGATCTCTGAAGCGCCCACGGCCTGAGTCAACATCGAATCCCATTGCTGCATGGCGTGTTTTGAGCTGTGGGTCAAACCCTCCCGCAGCTTTTCCGCCAGTTGGGAGTGATCTTCGGTCAAGCGATGGAGCGACTGCCGGCGAAGCAGATAAGCCCGGCTGTCACCGACATGCGCGATCCACATCCGTGTGCCATCGAAGTGAGCCGCAACGATGGTCGTGCACATGCCCTGGTAAACGGCGTCGTTGAGGGACGACTGGTAGATGTAACGATTGGCGCCCTGAATCGCACGGTGTGGCAACTTCGCCTGCCCGCGATCCGCCAACGCCGTCGCAGACGACGAAGAGTCCCCGGCCCAGGTCGAAACCGAAGGCATCTTCATTCGTCCGCCGCGTGCGTCCGACGTCACTGGCTCCTGCTGCGCTGATACGTATCTCCATTTACATCTCACTCTTGGCGCGGCGCTTTGTCGTAAGGCGCAGTTCAACTGAATTTGCCAGGGTGACCTTGCTGCCTCGACGCAACAGAGCAGGACTTCCTGGCTGTACGGGTTCTCCGTTGATGAGGGTTCCATTCGAGCTACGCAGGTCGGTGAGATAAAGCTGTCCGTTCTTGCGGGCAATCTCGCAGTGAAAGCGGGAGATTGCATGCTCAACATCCTGAATGACGATGTCATTCTTCTGGCTTCCATGCTGTGGTACAGCGCCAATGCGGATGAGGTCGCGATCCAGAGGATAGCTCTTGCCGGACTCGAGGCCGCGGGTGACCTCAAGTACGGCATAACGATGCTGACGGCGGCGGCGAATCCACATTGCCACCATGCCCGCAAGAGCTACGATGCCGACTCCGCCTCCAAGCCAGAAGAGACGGGACCGAAGCGACTGTGCCGCACTGATGCGCGAGCGAAGATCACGCACCATGGGGTTCGAAGGTGACAGCCTCTCTGCAACACTCAACGCCGTAGAAGCCTGTGCAAAATTGCCATTCAGGAACGAGCTTTGCGCCTGTAGCAAGGAGGCGCTGCTCTGTTGTTCGGCGTTCTGTGCATCCTGCTGCTGGTGTTGTTCCTGCACCTGCTGTTGTTGCTGTTGCGTCTGTGTCGTTTGCAGTTTGGTCTGCGCTTCCTTGTATCCCTGCACTGCCGCCGCATTGGAAGGGTCGATTTGTACGACCTGCGAGTAATACGACATCTGCTGCTGCGGATCGTTCGTGGAAAGCGCTTGGTTCATCAGGCCGGCAACCTTGGCCTTATTCTTCTCGTCGTCGGCTTCTTTCTTCGCGCTCGCCTGCTGTTGCGCCAGAATCATGGTTTCGGCCGCGGAGGGCGCCGCTGCTGCCGCTTGCGTGACAGCAGGAGGAGTTGGTGGAGGCGGAGGAGGAGCCGATTTGGCCGCCATACCGAAGGTCTTCGGCAGCGTGGCAGCACTGATCTTCTGCAGATCGAGTCGGTCCAACGCGTTCGGCAGGACAACCGTCATGGATCCGGCGGAGAGCTTTGCGCCTTGTGCTGCGTTTGCACTCTCTGCCCGGGTGTCCGTGAAGACTGAGGTCAGGTTGCCGCCAACCCAAACCGCAATCGTGCGTCCGGAAATGATGATGGTCTGGTCTACCGCCTTTGTCGTCGTTGTTGGAGGGCGCTTTACAAGCGGGTCAATGGTGCCAGCAAACGGCCCCAGGCCGATCGAATAGCCACCGGTGAGCTGTCCGGGAGTATTCCGTAACAAGATGGATGAGAAACCTGTCCCAGGTTTGTTATTTCCTGTGACAGCGGCGCTGATCTGTACGATCGCATCTTCCATCATGGTGCCGTTTTCAAGTCCGCCGGGACCGCTCTCTCCATGAATACGGCCGCTATCTACTTTCCAGGTTGCATCATGCGATTTTGTGGAGCCTCCGGCCATCCCGAACGAGAAGGTCTTCTGCAGGGCGTGTCCCATGCCTTCCTTCGCATCCGCCGCGCGCGCGACGCTTTTCCAGCCATTCAGGTCGTTACCGTTAAAAAGCGAGCTGAGATTGAGCGGAGTGACCTTGATGTTACGGACCTGGAATTGGCCATTGCCCTTAGCCTCGAAACCGATATATCCAGCACGGCTACCGAGGTTGCCCGGACTTGCGGTGATGACATCGTCGACCCGGACACGAAGCTTACCGTGATTGGCTTCGACCTGAACCCGATGCCATCCCGACGGAATGATGGAGATGGAAGAGCGATCCAGATCTTCCACGCCTCCCACACCGGCTGTATTGTTGGTGTTGTCGAGATCGATGGTGAGACCACCATTGTTCTCACTGGTCGTCCAGAGACGAAGCTTTGCACCGACCGGTGTGACGATGTTGTACTCAAACTGCAGGTTGATATCGCCGAAAGGAACTGCCGTCAGTGCATGCCGATCACCAGTCCCGGTTCCCGACAGTGTGCCGCCGTTCGTCGTCCATGTCCCTTGCGTGTTCCAGCCCTGCAGCGAAGTGCCGTTGAAGAGACTCAGCGGTGTTTGACCCACTGCAGAACCCGCCGTGCTCAGACCAAGTAGACCAATTGCCAGCAACGTCACGATCTTCACTGCGATACCTCCTCGGGCTGCTCTGATTGCGCAGCCTCGAGACTTTCTTCGTTCTGTGTATCCGGATGCTCAACCGAGAAGAGAACCTCTGTCTTCTGGTCCGCATCGACGGAGAGATCCAGCTGAATCCGTGAACCGGGACTCACATCTTCCGTAAGCAGGATCCCCGCAAGTGGGGACAACACTTCACGCTGCATCACACGGCCCGCTGGACGAGCCCCGTACTCCGGGTCATAGGAGAGACCTGCAAGAAATTCGATGGCGCCATCCGTCGCTTCCAGGTGCAGTTCCCGGTCATCCTGCAGCTTCTTATCCAGCTTGCGAAGGTGTGTTTCGACAATGCGCCGCAGTTCCTCCATGCCCAGTGGGTGGAAGGGGATGACCTGCCCGATCCGGTTATAGAGCTCGGGACGCAGGTTGGCTTTGACCGTCTCAAGGATGATCTTCTCGCGCAGTTGATTGTCCTCGCCGGCGACCATGGACTCTCGCACGCCGAGGTTCGAGGTGAAGAGCACAACCGTATTGGTAAAGTCGCAGAAGCGTCCCTTGGCATCGGTCAATCTGCCTTCATCAAGCACGCCCAGCAACAGATCGAGAATCGCGGGATGTCCTTTCTCCACCTCATCGAAGAGAACGATGGAGTAAGGAGCGCGGCGTACCTGCTCTGTCAGGAAGCCACCTTCGTCTGAGCCGACCAGGCCGGGCCGTGACCCAATCAGCCCGGCAGCAGATGAGGCGTCCTTATACTCGCCCATATCGATGCGGATCAACGCGCTCTCATCGTCGAAGAGTGACTCCGCCAGTGCCTTGGCCAGTTCTGTCTTGCCGACACCTGTCGGGCCCACAAAGAGGAAAGATGCAGGCGAGCGCTTGAGCTGCAGGTCGGTACGCATGCGCCGTGCCGCTTCAGAGACAGCATGAATCGCTTCCGGTTGACCATAAACTCGCTCTGCCAGGCGAGCCTCCAGATGTACAAGCCGTTCCCGCTCGCTCTCCAGCATGCGGGAGGCCGGTACTCCTGAACGCTCAGCAACAACTTCAGCGATATGTTCCGGAAGAACCTTATCTGCAATCAATGTGTTTTCGTTGGCGTTTTCACGTGAGAGACGCAGCTTCTGCTCCAGATCGTCCCGCTGCTCTTCCAGGTGTTTGAGTGTCCCATAGCGAATCTCAGCGGCCCTGGTGACATCGCCTGCTCCTTCCGCGGAGGCAAGCAGGCGGCGCTGTTCCTCGGTTGCCTGTGCCGTCCGCCCTAGTTCAATGCGCGCTGAGCGCTGCTTCTCCCATGCATCGGCATCGGCAGCAATCTTAGGTTCCAGCGCCGCGATCTCGGATTCGAGCTCTGTTATCTGCCGGCTTTGTGCAGCCGAAGGGCGGGGAAGCGACCGCAGGGTCTCCAGTTCCGCCCGTTTGCGGGTCAGCAGGCGCTCCTGTTGATCGAGCGCTGTGGGCCGCGATTCCAACTGCATCCGCAACCGCGCCGTGGCTGCATCGATCACGTCGATCGCCTTATCCGGCAGGAAGCGGTCACGCATGTAGCGGCGTGAAAGTTTGATCGCGGCATGAAGTGCCTCGTCGGTCAGGTCAACCCCATGGAAGATGGCATAGCGCTCGCGAATACCGCGCAGGATATAGACCATGGACTCATCGCTCGGCTCACCGACCTGCACTCGCTCAAAACGGCGGGCCAACGCGCCGTCCTTTTCGATCCGCTCTCTGTACTCATCGAAGGTGGTGGCTCCCACACAGCGCAGCTCTCCGCGTGCGAGCGCGGGCTTCAGGATGTTGGCTGCATCCATGCCGCCCTCGCTTCCACCGGCTCCGACAAGCTGATGGATCTCATCGAGAAAGAGGATGATCTCGCCTTTGCGCAGGCGGACCTCATCGACGACGGCCTTAATGCGCTCCTCAAACTCACCGCGGTACTTCGCGCCGGCCACAAGTCCCATCAGGTCGAGAGCGACGACGCGGCAGCGCTTCATGCTTTCGGGAACATCCTGTGAGGCAATGCGGATCGCGAGAGCTTCGACGATAGCGGTCTTGCCCGTTCCAGGATCTCCAACCAGAACTGGATTCGACTTGGTCTTTCGAAGCAGTGTCTGGATCAGTTGCCGCACCTCTTCGTCACGGCCGAAGACGGGCATCAGTTCACCTGCCGCCGCAGCGGCTGTGAGGTCGCGCCCAAACCGGTCAAGCATCTTCGTGCCGCTCTCAAGATCGCTCCGGGAGGGTTGCTGGTTCACCACTTCCTGAGCCGATGCAGATGTCGAAGCGGGAGCCGCGGTTCCGCGAATGTCCTCGAGCGTAATGCCGGCCTTGCGGAAGTCGCTCCGCAGCTCGTTGTGTCCTGTTGCGAGAACTGCTTCGAGCACATCGATTGGCTCTGCCGAAGGACGTCGATGACTATCGGCGATATTGAATGACTCCGCCAGCAACGTACGCAGTGCCTGCGAGGCAAGCGGCCTGCGGCCGTACTCCAACGTCTGCTGCGAGAGCTGGTCGGCGCGGCGCGACAGGGCATCGAGCAGAGGAGTGAGATTGATCTGCTTCTGCAGCAGAACCTGCTTCAGGCTGCCATCGTCCGTGTCGATTAGGCGAAGCAGCAGGTGCTCCGGCTGAATCAGGGCTTGCCGTCTCTCCTCGGCTAATAGCCGAGCACCAGCGAGACCGGACTCCATCTCATCGGACAGCTTGCTTAGATCGAGTGCCATCTTCCCTCCGTTTCCCGTTTATTCCAAACGCCGGCGGCGTGGACGTTCATTCACTTCCGACGAGTTGGGCATGGTGTCTCGTGGCATCCATGGCGGCTGGACGTCGATCGCGTCCTCGGCGAGCGGCTGGATGGGAGCTATAGATTTGCGATTCACGTGAATTGGCTCCACGCGCCGGTAGCTCTCTATCGGCGCTGCAGTGGCTGCCACTGTTGCAGGTTCTCTGGGGAGATCCGTACGGTCGATACCACGAGCTTCCGGTGATTCGCGATTGCCGGCGTAGAAGCGATGACGTGTGAACAGCAGCGCTGTATGCACGGTGTGATACGAGGGGACCGTCACACGCAGGTCGGTGATGGTCGGCACATCCGGCGCTTCGAAATCGATCTCAATATTGAACTGTTCATCCAGCTTGGCTTCGCCGGAGAGGATCAGGCTTTCACGGCGGAAGCCAGAGCCTTCGTTAATGCGGATCTCAGCTCCGATCGTAATTCCTCGCAACCACGGCTTATTGCGGTCACCGACCAGGATCAGGCGATAGCGGTCGCGGCCCTCGAGCCGCAGGTTCGAGAAGAAGATCGTCATCTCGTCCGCGATGCCCTGAACACGAGCCGGCCGAGCTGCAAGACGATAGAGAACCTTTCCGCCGCGATCGAAGATGAAGTTCGCACTCTCGATCGCCGTGCTCTTTCTGAAGTCGATGTACTTGCCTTCGAGCGCAAGCTCCAGCTTTTCAAGATTCAGCAACGATTGCAGCGATTTCTTGATCTCGATAGCGAGATTCGTATCGAGCTTGATGGTGCGGCCCTGCTGCAGCATGTGTTTCTGTAGTTCGAGCAGGCCAAGGAACTCGCTCTCTCCTGTCTCGCGCAGCGTGTCATAGTACTGTTGCATGCCGGTGGCGATGTCGAAGAAGATCGCTGCCGAGTGCAGCATGCGGCGCACGCGGCTGAAGAAACGGTCCGGCGGCTGGGTACGGTCCAGAAGATCATAGGCCGTATTCTGCAGCTCAAGTACCATGCGTTCCGCAAACTGGATGGAGTCGCGGTCTACCTCTGTCTCAAGTCCGCGTTCGGTGAAGATCACCATGAATTCGCGCATAGCACGATGCAGTTCCGCATACGCAGAGGCCAGACGGTTGATGCTCTCAACGATGCGGCGCGCTCCACTCATCAGCTCGGAGTGGGCGGCGAGAGTGATACAGGAAGGGATGAACTGCGGGTCGGCCTCAAACATCATGCCCGTAGCAGGCCGGCGGATGCGGGCGACCGCGACACTTTGTTGCAGCTCTGCTGCGGTGACATCGAGTGCTATACGAAAGCTCGGCGCGCGCTCCGTCCTCATCTGGGGATTGAATGAGTCCGCCACGCCATCTGTTTTGAGACGTTCCGAGGGGTTGCTGACCACGTATACAACCGCTTCAGCAACACCAGCGAGCTCCTCTTTATTGAAGCGCGTGCTGATGCTGCCGACCGCATCCAGGTCGATCACAATGCCTGAAGGGCTGATGCCGCGAACACGAGAGACGGAGATATCCAGAGCCTCAGCTGTCTCATACAGCGTGACTTCAGGATCGAAACGTGAGGTTCCGAGGTCGGTCTCGGGCAGACGAACTCCGCCGCCGATCAGTCCGTAACCTGGAGTAAGGTAGCGAACGCCCCAGGAGACAAGTGATTCGAGATAGCGCTCCTGGCGGAGAAAGTGCTCGGGCGTGAGCAGCATTCCGTGTTCCCAGTTAACGGAGCGAAGGGTGAGCGTGTTATCGGTCTCGGGGCGAATGTCATGCATAGCTAGCTCCAGGCCATGTTTCTTGTGCGACGGAAGCATCTTCCGCGCGGACATGTGTTGGTAGAAATGCCATACCCATGTGGGTGTTGATACCAAGGCGGGCATTGTGTTGGGCAAAGCCCAGGCGAGGCGCTTGCCGAAGATCCTCAACTAGCCAGCGAACCTCAAAGATTGTTGAAACGGGGAGAATCAGATCAAGGACGCGCCGTAGAAGGATGCGTCCTTCCGCGGTCTCTTCAAACCGCTCGTAATCCGCCAACGTAGCCGGGCCGACTTCAACCTGCAGCACTGCCAGGTCCTCGGCTCCATCGCCAAGAAGCAGATCCATACCGAGCCGCGAGGCGCGATAATCCAGTCGAGAAAGCGATTCTTTCGGGAGAATGCTCTGCGATGGACGATAGGAGAGGGAATTGACTCTCAGACCAAGCAATATCTCAAGCAGAAAACAGCATCCGTTCTCGGAGCACGAAAGCTGCGGAATCTGCGCGACAACCGATGCAAGTGGATACCATGCCGAGCGCGGCCAGAGCTCGGCGTCGATACCGAACAGCGATAGCCAGCGAGCACACGCATCCGGAGCATCCGGTCCAATCCGGAATAGCGGTGCGCCTTCATAGAACCAGTGCCGTAGTTTTTCGAGCGGGTCGTCAACAACCTGCAATATCTCCCGCGTGCCGGCCTCACGTTCTCCGCCGGAGTCCCACATGCCTGTCGGCAGCGCATGGACGAAGCCTGTGCCGGAGACATCCAGTTCGACCGGCGTACCTGGTGTTAGTGGAGTTCCCGGCGCGGGAGCCTGGCGCACAATGGTCCCCGTTGGAGTTGCCTGCAGGCCGACACGGCGTAAGGTAATCCGCTGCGGACTTACTCCCCGCGCCTGCAAGGAGAGCAGCGCAGAGTCCAGGGAGTGTCGGTGAGCATGATTGCCGGTAACAAAGTTTGGCATCAACCGGGCTGGTGGCGTGTGTGCTAGTTCTTCCATACGAACTGCACCTCCAGTTCCAGCCCTTGTACAAGCCGTGATCGAAGCGATGTCTCTACCTGCGACCGCAGCATCGGCAACTCAATCTCTGGCTTATCAAATGCCTGCGTATCCAGTGTGAGCAGTAGGCGCTCTACTCTGCGCAACCCGCCTTCGCGACGCTCCAGACCGGAGCTGATGGAAGCAGCCACGATCCTGCGGTCGAGCGCCAGGGCAGAGGTTTCAAGATCAGTGCGTGTCACGATGCGGCCGCGGGTCAGCAGAGCATCGGCGAATCGGCGCTCTGCACTGGCAAGACTCTCTACGTTGGCTCCTCCGGCTGCGGCAGTGAACGGAGCAAGCCGAATGCCGGTCATGGCTGCGGCATGGGCGAACCCGGTGATGTCTCCTGGGCCAACCTGGTTTCCGAGTTCGCCATTGGTGAGCCACAGACGGACGTTCGCACGATCGTGGGATGATCCATCAGGATTGGTGCCCGGATACAGCGTCAGCTTGCCGTTATGCAGGGCGAAGCGGCCGGCATGCGACTTCGTGCGCGGGTATAACACCGATTCATAAGGCTCGTTCTCCACGCTCATGATGGAGAGCGGCGCAACCAGATACTCCGGTGTGTCGCCTTGGCGTGTGACCGGGATAGAGGTCCCATCACGGTCAAAATCTACCGTCTGGTTGCGCGCATAGACATTGGATGCCGTCATGCTGTGCAGCAGAATGCCGTTGACCGCGTGATGCAACGTCGGTGTTCCTTTAGGCATGGAGATCTTGATCCAGAGCCTGGGCTGCTCAAGTAGCCGTGAAGCGTCGCGATTCAACAATCGCGAGAGTGCGGGCTCCAGTAATCGCGGGCAGCGGCACAGGAATCGATCGCCGGCATACATCGGAGGGAAGACAAACTGGCGTCCGCTATAAAAGCCATCCGGAATGCTTGGAAGCGCGGCGTCAAGATGCGAAGCCTCCTCGCCCTGGTGAAGCTGGAATGCGAGTTGATAGACTCCTCCATTCGTACGCTTCGGACGCAGCAGGCCTTCGCTTGAGAGATCGCCATTCTCATCGAAGATCCACCATGACTCATTGCAGAGAGCATGTTGCACCGGATAGCTACCTGGACCGAGGTCGAAAAAGATGCCGTGCCGGTTGAGCAGGGATGGCGAAAGATTTTCTATGGCAAGGAAAAGCGCTGGATGTGGCCCAAGGCCGATGGGCGTAGGCTCCATCGACGGACGCATCGCCTGAACGGCTTCGCTCATCTCAACGCCCGTCAACAGGCGGAGGCTCTGGTCTTGATAACTCAGAGCGAAGGCAATACGCGCTTGCGATATCTCGACAGTTGCATCCAAACCGAACGTAAGTCGCTCGCCGGAAGCAGCTACGGCATTCAGCTCCGTTCCGTTACGAAGAATGCGCGGTTCCGGTTGATGGCTGACAAACCGGACAGCGGCCTGCGCAGGCCGGGCAAGATACTGCTGAACGTTGAGCCCGTCCATCAGCTCGTGAAGCAGTGCACCACGCAGTTGATCGGTATCGCCGTAAATCTGATCGACCTGCTGCGCAACGGTACGGAACAGGACAGCCAGCAGCGGATCGATCGTATCCGTGCTGACGCCAAAGTCCTTAACGCGGCGCCGGAAGTCATCGCGAAGTTTCCGGTCAATCTCGAGAACGCTTGGTGTCTGTGGGCTCACAACTGTTACCTCTTCTAGACGCAGATGTCTTCTATCGCTCGGGGACTACGCTGGTAGTAATGCGTTCCTGCGAGGAAATGTCTTCCAACGTAATCGCATAGGTGTCGACATCCCGTCCGGCACTCAGCTCGCGCACAACTTCGGTAACGGCATAGCCCGTGATCTGAAGTTCGGTGAGCGACTGATTAATGCGTTCCATGGCAAGCTGTGCCGCGTCTGCGCGTAGCCGCGCATCTTCAAAGAGATCGCGGAGGCCGAAGTTGGGACATGCTTTCCAGGATCCTTGCGGTGTTCTCGCCATCATCTGGAGCAACGAGATCAATGCGGCGGAGCGTTCACTCCGTCTTAATAGGCCGTTCTCCTGCAGACGCATGGGGAATGAAAGGGACGACATAACGATCACCAGAGCGGGGGAGTGGGGCGTCTGGACCGCGGCCGGGGGAGGACCGCGGTCCAGGGTGGGGAGTTAGTTCGAGAGCATGATGTCGCGGAAGTTCTGCTGGTTCATTTGAGCTTCCAGATCCAGAACCAGGATGTGATTCACGCCGGCATGATCCTCATCCTTAAGTTGAGTCTCACTCTGGTATGGGTTCAGCGTGTGGAAGCCGCTGATCCAGCCGTTGAAGTTGTAGGAGGCCAGGGCATCCTGGTGCGAGTCATCCTTCCAGAACTCAAGCTTAATCGGCTTCACCTTGTCGCGGGTAACAACGTTCGACAGGTTGAAGAGATTGCTCATGGTCGAGAAGGGGATGTTGGTGTCGTCGTGGAAGTCGACGTACACACGAATGTCTGTGTTCAGAGAGCCCATCTGGGGCATGCCGGCGCGGTCTTTATCCGTCGAAAATGCCACCTGGATCGAGAGGCAATCGAACTTCTGTCCGTCAATAGTGCAGGTGCTGCGATATGGAGCTGCCATTTGGGGGAATCCTTTCGGCTATGCGCGAATTGCGCGAATCATTTTTGCGAGCAGGGCGTGGACGTTCGTGCCGGTGCCCTTAGTTGCTCAGGCGGATGTCCTGGAAGTTCTGCTGATTCAATGCCGGCTCGATATCGAGAACGAGCATGTGATTCAACGTTGGCGCAGTACCTTCGGCAAGAACGTCTTCCGTGTTGGCGGCCTGTGTGCGAGTCAGAAAGTCCAGGGGGTTCGAAGTTTCGAAGCGGCGGATCCAGCCATTGAAGCTATAGGAAATCAGCGCATCCTGCTGCGAGTCGTCTTTCCAGAACTCGATCTTTACCGGCTTGATCTTGTCGCGGGTAACGACATTGGCGAGATCGAACAGGTGCTTGACCGTCGAGAAGGGGAGGTTCTGATCGTCGTGAAGATCAGCCCACACCCGGATCTTAGTTGCCAGCGAACCCATCTGGGCAACGCCGGCGCGATCCTTGGCGGTGTTGAACTTCACGCTGGTGGTAACGGCCTGAAACTTCTGGCCATCGATAGTAACTGTCGTACGATATGGATTTGCCATGAGCTCTCCTTAGTGTGATTGGCGAAATTGTCCTTTCGTACTAGACCGAATCGCCGGGTCGAATAAGTTTTTGAAGCAGGGATTGCACCCGGTTTGCCACATACTGCAAAGCCCCCGGGGCTGAAGAACCTTCGGCATCGATCTTGCGGAGTGCCTGCAGATTCTCGTCGTGCGCGAGGGCTTGGGCTTGCTTCCCCTCCGCGCGATCTTGTTGATATGAGGCAGCGTGCTCCTCGCCTGCATTCTGAATGGCTTGTGTTACAGGAGAATGAGGTTGCACACCACGTGATGTTCCTCGCATCGAAAGCGTGACCCCATTTGCATGGGGATCCATGCCGGCTGCTTTGCGCTGCTCGGCATCACGTGCTGCGGAACCCGCGGCAATACGGAAATTGGGGCGCTCTGCTGGTGCGGATTCGCTCTCCGCACTCTCAGCAGCGCTACCCGGACGCAGACCATGTATGGTGAATCTCAGCTGGGCCATGTTCGACGCTCTGGATGATTTGAATTACGCTTTTGCAGGTTCCGGACGGCTGAACTCAGGGACGTCAATCTTCAGAACAAACGTCTCGGCCGGACCGGTTGGCATCACGTTCAGCGTGATGTCACAGATACCCTGCATGCGCTTGTTTGAGTCCTTATCGACAAACAAATCGTAGCCGAGGATCGTGCCTTGTTCTACCTGTTCGTCAAGAAGCCTCTTGAGCGGGGTTTCAATCTGCTGATCCATGAAGTCGCGCGTCAGCACCTGACCCGCAACCTGTAGCAGATAGTGACGGCAGCAGCGCTCCAGATACCGGAGGATGCGATATGAGGTGAAGAACTTCAGCACGCCATACGGATCGTCAGCCTGCGTACGGCAGCCGTAAAAGCAGAGGTGGTTATCTACATCGCGGATTAT
>JAEKKE010000002.1 GCA_019510535.1 Acidobacteriota bacterium | reverse complement strand
GTCTACTACTCGGCGTAGTGTTCTATAGTCGTCGAGCGAAGCTCGAGCTGGGTGGGAGCTGCGGGCTTCAGCCCGCAGTTATAGGTCCAATAAAGAGATTGGGCTTTAGCCCTGGGCCTTTCCTGACGAAGAGAAAAGAGCCCAGGGCTAAAGCCCGATTCTTTTTTATGATTTATCAGCGGGCTGAAGCCCGCTGAACACCCCAGCCAGCGGCGCTGGCCGGGGACCCCGCTGCTCCCACCCATTCAAGCAAAGCACGAATACGAGAAGCAGGTCCTTCGCTATGCTCAGGATGACAAGTTTTGACTTCTTATTTATCGTGCGCAGTCAAAGGACGGATCTTGATATTGCGGAAGTAGACAACATCTCCGTGATCCTGCAGCAGGATGTGTCCATCGGAAGCATCGCCAAAGCCTTTGAAGTCTTTGAACTTGCTCTGCGCCAGCGCTTCCCGGAAAGTCTGTGAGGTGCGGTCATACTCCAGCACTTTCACACCATTGAGCCAGTGTTCAGCGTGATTGCCGCGCACCACGATGCGAGCCGTGTTCCACTCACCGATCGGGCGGGTCGGTTTGTTCTCTGCCGCCGGCAGAATGTCATAGAGCGATGCCGTCTTGCGATCGCCGTTGCGACCCAGCTTGGCATCCGGGTGCACATCATCATCCAGAAGCTGGTACTCGAAGCCAATGACGGACTTCGCCGCCTCATTTACCTTGTCGTTGACGAAGTACTTCACGCCGCTGTTGGCGCCGCGCGTCAGCTTGAAATCAACGGTCAGCTCGAAATCGCCGAATATATCGTCCGAAACGACATCGCCCTGGTGCGACTCCGAGGAGCGCAGATGCAGCACGCCATCCTTGATCTCTGCACCGTCCACCGGCACATTCGCTCCCTTGGCGCTATGCCATCCATGCATCGAGGAGCCGTCCCACAACAGGCGCCATCCGGCGGCCTTTTCCTTAGGAGACAGGGTGTTGTTCTGCGCGTAGACGGCAGGCACGAGAAGAAGCAACAGGGCGCGGGCGGCAAATGACGGTTTCATAGGAAATCAATGGTACACGCACCCTACGATCCTCTTGCAAACGCTTGACGCCTGCCGGCGCCCGCACTACGCTGATGCCAGCGCGAGGGGCGCATCCAGAGCATTTCTCCTGTTGCCGGGTATCCCGTGAGTAGTGTGCAGCGGCGTTTTCATTGAGGAAAACGCCCATAGATGCATAAGCCCTGCACTACACCTACAGGAGAAATGCTCCAGTCCGCGGAAAGGGCCGTGCCCACCCATCAACACAACTGAAGGACGAACCTTCTTTCAGCCTGATCTGTGCGGACTCCAGGCACGCCGTGAAAGGAGATTCGCATGTTTCCCAATCCGCAGGACGCTCTTCCGCAACCCGCCCGCCTGAGCCTGGAACAATACCGCAAGCTCGCCAAAGACCTGGTTAAGGTCTGTAAAACCGCAGACCCCGCGGCGATCCGCAACCGTGTCACGCTGTGGATTCGCGACCTGGTGAGGCACAGCGGCCTTGAACTCACACCCACGCTTCCGGTTGCCACCGAACACTGGATCGATGAGGTCACAACCTTCACCACACAAACACTGCTCCAGGGCAAACGCACCTGCGCCTTAACCGATGCACAGTTCGTGATTGCACGCTCTCATGGATTCGCAAGCTGGCCCAGATTTTCGCAACACATCGAGCAGGCCACCATTGCTAACTCCGCCATCGCGGAGTTTGAAGCAGCCGCGGACGCCATTGTCTCCGGCGATCTGACAACTCTGAAACGTCTGATCGAGAAAAACCCCGGTCTGGTGCGGCAACGCTCCACTCGCGAGCACCGTGCCACCTTCCTGCATTACACCTCTGCCAATGGAGTGGAAGGCTATCGCCAGCGAACACCGGCCAACATTGTCGAGATCGCGGAGTTCCTGCTTCACTCCGGTGCAGAGATCGATGCCGAAGCTGATGTATACGGCGGCGGATGCACCACGCTTGGCCTGGCAGCCACCAGTGTTCATCCTGAAACAGCAGGCGTACAGGAGGCACTCCTGCAGCTCCTGCTCGATCACGGCGCGCAGATCGAAAAGCCAAACCTCGCCGGCAATGGCACAGGCGCTGTCGTCTCCTGCCTCGCGAACGGGCGCGCGAAGGCCGCTGTCTTTCTTGCCCAGCGAGGCGCGCACCTCGATCTTGAAGGCGCAGCCGGTGTGGGCAGGCTCGATACGGTGAAGACCTTCTTCGATACATCCGGACGATTGCTGCCGCCTGCAACCCAACGCCAACTGCAGAAGGGATTCCTCTGGGCCTGCATGTATGGATGGGAAGATGTTGTTGTCTTTCTACTGCAGCATGGCGCCGACGTGCGCGATCCGGCAGAAACCGGCGCCACCGGCCTGCACTGGGCCGCCGGCGGAGCGTATCTCGGCATCGTCAAACATCTGCTGCTTGCCGAAGCTCCACTGGAGGAACTCAACCGCTGGGGAGGCACAGTTCTGGAGCACGCGGGATATGGCCTCGAACACAACACCGCAAACGCCGACTTCGTTCCAACCTTTGAGGCGCTGCTGGCGGCGGGCGCAGTGATACGAGGTGCGGAAGTACCGGGATCGTGGCTGCGATGGATCGACCGGCTGAAAGATACTCCTGTCGCGGTGAAAGATCGGCTCGCGGAGATTTTTCGCCGCTACGCGTCAACTCGATGAATCTTCGCCCGTCTTATGTGGCACAAGAACATCCAGGCTCTCGGCAGGCAGATAAAGATGTCATACGTCTGTGCAGGAATGGGTGTCTTTTACCGGGCTGGAATCAATCCGTGCTACAGTGCACGTACCAAAGCTAAAAATCTGTCTTCTTTTTCCCGCAAGGGGTAGGGGGTCTGCCATGTCGCTCTTTCCGTATCGGTGTCCCCAATGCTTGTCGTCCCACGCGGTGCGTGAATCACACCCGCGCCTCTTTGACCTGCTTCCGCGTTTTCTACTGCTGCGTCCCTATCGCTGCGAAAGCTGCCAGCGGCGCTTCTATGCGTGGAAGAAGTAACGTCGTAGATATCTCTTCTTGGACCTGAACAATGGTCCCAATCTCTCGATGGACATGGGTATTCGAGCGAAGCTCGAACCGGTGGGAGCCGCGGGCTTCAGCCCGCGGTCTGCTGACTATTTAGGTGAATGGGCTTTAGCCCTGGGCCTCTTCTATCTACAAGAAAGAAGCCCAGGGCTAAAGCCCGTCGTTGTATCGTCCTCTAATCAGCGGGCTGAAGCCCGCTGCTCCCACCCAAATATCTGGTCCCAGAAGCTCACTACTCTACCAACCTTTTTTGTTTCGTTATTTCGCAGCGCTCCGGGTCCCCGGCCAGCTTG
>JAEKKE010000001.1 GCA_019510535.1 Acidobacteriota bacterium | reverse complement strand
CATTGACATGCTGCTGGTCGGCGATTCGCTGGCAATGGCCGTTCTGGGCCATGAAGATACGCTGGCCGTCACCATGGACGAGATGTTGCATCACGCTCGTGCCGTGCGCAGGGCAACACAGCGCGCCTTGTTAGTCGTTGATCTGCCGTATGGCAGCTATCAGATCTCCGTCGAAGATACTCTGCGCAATAGCCTGCGTATGGTAAAGGAAGCGGGCGCGAACGTAGTGAAGCTGGAGGGCGGCGCGGCAATGGCCTCGCGTGTTCGTGCGCTGACCGCGGCGGAGATTCCTGTCGTCGCGCATATTGGCCTGACGCCGCAGTCGGTTAATCGCATGGGCGGCTACCGCGTCCAGGGTCGGAGTGAGATCGAAGCGATGACTCTGCTGGATGACGCTCTGGCACTCGAAGATGCAGGAGCGATCACGATTGTGCTGGAAGGCATTCCGCGGGAACTGGCCGCACTGATTACGGCACGGCTTCATATACCGACGATCGGTATTGGAGCGGGGCCGAAGTGCGATGGCCAGATCCTGGTGTGGCACGATGTCTTCGGCCTGAGCTTCCGCAATGCTCCCAAATTCGTGCGGCAGTTTGAAGATGCTGCAGCGCTGATGCGCAAAGGGCTGGAGGAGTATCGCACTGCCGTAGGCGAACGAAGCTTCCCGCGCGATGAAGAGAGTTATCACCTGCCGGCCAATGTACACCTACCTGAGACGGAGGAGCCGGAACTCTCTGTCTGGAGCGAGTAAGCAGCGATGCAGACAGTTACGGCAATGGAGACAGTAACAACGATCCGTGAGATGCAGCAGATTGTGCGCGCGGCCAAAAGAGGCTCGGGCACAATTGGCCTGGTGCCAACCATGGGCGCACTGCACGAGGGACATCTGTCGCTGGTCCGGTCGGCACGAGCACGATGTACGCATGTGATTGCGACCATCTTCGTAAACCCGCTGCAGTTTGGTCCGAATGAGGACTTCTCCCGCTATCCACGCACCTTCGAACGCGATGTCGAATTGCTGACGAACGAAGGTGTGGACTGGCTGTTTGCACCGAGCGCGGAGGAGATGTATCCCCAAGGCGCACAGACGACGGTCGACGTGCCCGAGGTAGGAGCACGGCTCGATGGAGCATCGCGGCCTGGCCACTTTCGCGGCGTGGCCACCGTGGTGAGCAAACTGTTTCACATCACGCAGCCGGACCTGGCCTTCTTCGGACAGAAAGATGCCGCGCAGGTGGCTGTCTTACGGAGCATGGTGCGGGATCTGAACTTTCCGCTAGAGATGGTTGTGTGTCCAACGGTGCGCGAGGCCGATGGCCTGGCGTTGAGCTCGCGCAATCGCTATCTGAATGAGGAAGAACGCGGTCGTGCGCTAGTGCTCTCACAAGCTCTTCGCAAAGCAGAGGCACTGGCAGAGGCGGGGACACCAGCAACATTGCGCGATGCGATGTTGAGTGAGTTCGAAGGCACCGACGGTGTCCGTGTCGACTACGTTGCCGTGGTTGATCCGGATACATTGCTGGACGTGAGCGATCTGTCACGCGGTGCGTTGTTGGCGGTAGCGGCGTGGGTGGGCAGTACTCGGCTGATCGACAACCTGTTGCTTCCCGCGCGAGAGGTGTAGCCATGAAAGTATTGCTGGGCGTCTGCGGAGGCATTGCTGCTTATAAAGCAGCAGAGTTGCTGCGTGAGCTGCAGCGGCAAGGCGCAGAGGTACAGGTCGTGCTGACGCAGGGAGCGGAGAAGTTTGTGACACCGCTCACCTTTGCTGCACTCAGCGGACGCCAGGTGTTGACCTCCATGTGGACTCCGGCCGTAGGTGAAATTGCAGGCGAACAGCCACAAGCGTTTGGAATTGAACACATCGATATCGCACAGTGGGCCGATGTGCTGGTCGTCGCTCCGGCAACGGCGCATGCGTTGGCAAAGCTGGCGCACGGCATGGCCGACGATCTGCTGAGCACGATTGCGCTGGCGGCGACATCGCCGGTGGTTGTGGCTCCGGCGATGAACGTGAATATGTGGCGGCATCCTGCAACGCGGGAGAACCTCGAAACGTTGCGTGGACGCGGCGTCACCATCGTCGAGCCGGCGAGCGGAGAGCTTGCCTGCGGCATGGTGGGAGAGGGCCGTCTCGCTGGGATTCCTGAGATCGTCTCCGCGACACTACATGCAGCCAATCCCATTCGCGACCTCGCAGGCGAACATCTGCTCATCACCGCTGGAGGCACACGGGAGGCGATTGATCCGGTGCGCTTCCTTGGAAATCGCTCAAGCGGCAAGATGGGGATTGCTCTGGCGGAAGCGGCGCTGAAGCGCGGAGCGAAAGTGACCTTGATTACAAGCGCGAGCCGTGCCGTATCTCTAGGTTGCGAACGCGTACTGGTCGAGTCGGCAGAGGAGATGCGTGCGGCTGTGCTTGATCGCCTTCCGGCTGCGACAGCATTGATTATGGCCGCGGCGGTGGCGGATTATCGCGCGAGCAATCCTGCGGCGCAGAAGATCAAGAAGAGCAGCGAGAAGTTGACGCTGGAGCTGGAGCGGACGCCGGATATTCTGGCGGAGGCTGCGCGGCTGCGTCCTTCCGGAACACTCATCATCGGCTTTGCTGCAGAGACAGAACGCGTTGTGGAGGAAGGCCGGCGCAAGCTGCGCGAGAAAGGCGTCGATGCCATCGTTGCCAACGACGTCTCCGGATCCGATGCAGGCATCGGATCTGATCACAATGCGGGCGTGATGCTGTTTGCAGATCGCGAGGTGCGGTTGGAGCTGTCGTCGAAGCGGGCGATGGCGGAACGCATTCTGGATGAGGTGCATCGGTTGCGTGTGCTGCGTGATCGATCGGAAGTAGAGCTCACGCCGGGTTATTGAGGACTTGTGTCGGGCGGGCAGACCAAGAGCGTGGCGAGAACCGGTGGGAGCAGCGGGCTTCAGCCGGCTGATAAGGAACGAAGAAGTAGATGGGCTTTTGTCGGTGTCAGACAGAAAGGCCCAGGGCTAAAGCCCATTTCTTATGGAGTTCGTAAACCGAGGGCTGAAGCCCTCGGCTCCCACTAGTTCGCGCTTCACTCGAATGTCCCCCATCGATTTGCGATGGATGGGGCACCCAGAGCGTGGGTCTGTCCGAAGAGATTCAGCCTTAAGCAAGAGTAGCCAGCGAACTGCTTCGCTGGCTACCCGGTTTGATGGACTTCTTGACCGCTAGAACTGCAGGTGGGCCGAGATCTGTTCGGTGCGTGCACCACTGAAGTCCGCTTTGTCATTGGCAGAGGTGATGGAGCCGAAGGCGCCGCTGGAGAGATTCATATTCGGAGTTCCCAGGTTTGCCTTGTTGAGGATGTTGGTGAAGGTGCCTTCCGCACGCAGCGA
>JAEKKE010000167.1 GCA_019510535.1 Acidobacteriota bacterium | reverse complement strand
CCGCCAAAGGCCTGGACCTGCTGCAGCAGTTCGACGCGGCAGCAACCGGTGAACTCGGAGCTCTCTACGTCGTTGGAGCGAACCCTGTCGCCCGCTACTCGATCGATCCGGCAACGCTGAAGAATACCTTCCTGGTAGTGCAGGATATGTACCTGACCGAGACGGCCGTTCTTGCCGATGTGGTTCTACCGGCAGCAAACCTGTATGAGAAGTCGGGCTCAGTGACCAACAGCTACGGTGATCTGCAGCTCGTACGTAAAGCTGCGGACAAGGCCGGAGTTCGTTCGGACTTCGAGATCATCGTGCGCATCGCCGACAAGATGGATCACAAGGTCCAGTCGCTGGTGCCCTTCGGCAACGGTCTGCGTGCAGACTTCGGACAGACCCGGGGAGCCCAGTCGGGCGAGGCGGATCGCCATGCGGTCTGGCTCTCGGCGAACAACATGGAGCCGAAGCTCTCGCCGTTCGATCCATTCGCCATCCTGGATGAGATTCACCGTTTGGTGCCAGGTTATGGCAGCCTGCTTCGCCTGCAGTTGCTCAGTGGCAATGCCCAGCACGTCGAACCGCGCGTCAACAAGAACGAGCTGATTCAGATCGACGGCGATGCCAACCGCCGTGACCTCGTGCTGCCCGCCAATGACACCCTGTTTACCTCCGGCACGCTTGGCCGTTACTCGGAGAAACTCACCCAGCTTCACGGCAAGTACAGCCAGGAAGCTACACCCACGGCTGCGGACTAAGAGAGACGAAACCAAGTGCACTTGTCAGACTTTCAACTCTTCGTACTGATCACGATCATCAAGATCGCCGTGGTGCTGGTGATCACGCTGACAGCGGTGGCCTATACCGTGCTGCTGGAGCGCAAGGTGATCGGCCGCATTCAGAATCGCTGGGGACCCTCTCGTGTGGGGCCGTTCGGACTGCTGCAACCGCTGGCTGACGGTATCAAGCTCTTCCTCAAGGAAGACCTGATGCCGATGTCGGTTGAGCGCCCGCTCTTCGTTGCAGCTCCTGTGATCGCGCTGGCCTGCGCGTTGGTCTCGGTCGCAGTGGTTCCCTTCGGCGCAACCTTCAAGATCCAGGGCGTCGATATCTTCCAGGTGTCGAACGTCAACATCGGCCTTCTGGTGATCCTGGGTATCACCTCGATCGGCGTCTACGGCATTGCTCTGTCGGGCTGGTCGTCGAATAACAAATACTCCCTGATGGGTTCGCTACGTGCTTCGTCGCAGGTCATCAGCTACGAGCTGGCCCTGGGCCTCTCTCTGGTGGGTGTGGTGCTGCGCGCGGGCTCGCTGAATCTTCGCGACATCGTGAACTCACAGATCGGTCACGGCTTCCTGTCGTGGAACTTCTTCGGCGGTCTGCAGTTTGTCGGCTTCTTCATCTACATCATGGCCGCATATGCCGAGACCAACCGCGCGCCCTTCGATCTTCCTGAAGCCGAGTCTGAGCTGGTCGCCGGCTATCACACCGAGTATTCGTCGATGAAGTTCGCGATGTTCTTCATGGCCGAGTATGCCAACATGCTGACCGTCTCCTGCGTCGCGACACTGCTCTTCTTCGGTGGCGCATCAAGCCCCTTCGAAGGCTGGCTGCCGGCTTTTGGTCCGGCCTGGCTGCAGGCGGTCCTGCCGATCTTCTGGTTTGTCGCAAAGGTCTTCGCTTTCCTGTTCCTGTACATCTGGGTGCGCGCTACGCTTCCGCGCTTCCGCTACGACCAGTTGATGAGCTTCGGCTGGAAGTTTCTGCTGCCTCTGGCGATGGCCAACATTCTGGCCACCAGCCTGATCATGGCGCTGAGAAGTTAGGTTGATCTCCGCGGTTGGTATGAGCCGGTAACCCGCGCGGCTCAGTGAATGAGTTAGTCGATACGATCATGCATCTTGCACTCTTCCTAATCTTCGGCGGACTGGCGGTACTGGCCGCGCTGAACCTTCTGCTGCAGCGTCATCCGATCAATTCGGCGCTGTCGCTGGTGGTGGTGATGATGTCGCTGGCGGTGCTGTACTGGTCGCTGGGAGCGGAGTTCCTGGCCGCGGCGCAGATCATTGTCTACTCCGGCGCGGTGATGGTGCTGTTTGTCTTTGTCATCATGCTTCTCAACGCCGGGGAGGAAGAGCGAACCAAGGGGTCGAAGATCGCCTCCATCGCCGGCTTCCCAGGCGCAGTCGCCATCTTCTGCCTGCTGAGCTTTGTCTTCCTGAGCGAGGGCCATAAGCTCGGCCTCTCGCACCTGGGCGGCTCGCTGGACGAAGCGACCTCCAATATCTCCCAGATCAGCTCGCTGCTCTTCACCGACCTGCTGCTTCCCTTCGAGGTGACGTCGATTCTGATTCTGGTTGCAATTCTCGGAGCTGTTGTGCTCGCAAAGAAGGAGCGGTAATGGTACCGATCAGTTACTACCTCGTACTTGCGGCCATCCTGTTCTCGCTGGGTATTGCCGCCTACCTGGTGAAGCGTAATGTCATCACGATCTTTATCTCGATTGAGCTGATGCTCAATGCAGTCAACCTGACCTTTATCGCGTTTGCCCATCAGTGGAACAAGCTAAACGGTCAGATTTTCGTCTTCTTCGTGATGGTAGTCGCCGCGGCTGAAGCTGCGGTAGGCCTGGCCATTATCATCGCCCTCTTCCGGTCGCGGCAGACGCTGAACGTCGACCAGGTCAACCTACTGAAAGGCTAACGGACCAGACCATGGAATTTAGCTACCTCTGGTGGATCCCGCTACTGCCCTTCGCCGGCTTCCTGATCAACGGCCTGGTGGGCCGGAAGTTTCCGCGCACTGTTGTGGCGGCGATTGCCCTGTTGTTTACTGCCATCCCCTTCGGCCTGGTACTGAAGCTGGCGTCAACGATGTCCGGCGGCGGACCAGAGCAGATCTCTCTGGTCGGTGCGCCCTGGATCTCCGTCTCGGGCTTCACCGTCAACTTCGCCTTCAACGTCGATCACCTCACGCTGCTGATGCTTCTGATCGTCACAGGCGTTGGGTTCCTGATCCATCTCTACGCCACCGGCTACATGGCGCATGAGGAAGGCTATTGGCGGTTCTTTGCCTACCTGAACCTCTTCATGTTCTTCATGCTGGTTCTGGTGCTGGCTGCCAACTTCCTTCTGCTCTTCGTCGGATGGGAAGGCGTAGGCCTGGCTTCGTACCTGCTGATCGGCTTTTACTTCAAGAAGGACTCGGCAGCGAACGCAGGCAAGAAGGCGTTCATCGTCAACCGCATCGGCGACTTCGGCTTTCTGCTGGCGATGTTCCTGATCGTCGCGCAGTTCCACACGCTGAACTTCACCGAGGTCTTCGGGCAGATTGCCGCGCATCCGGAGTGGCAGGGCGGCATGATGACGGCTATCGCTCTGCTGCTGGTGCTGGGCGCTACCGGTAAGTCGGCGCAGATTCCGCTGTATGTCTGGCTGCCAGACGCAATGGAAGGCCCGACACCGGTCTCCGCTCTGATTCACGCTGCGACGATGGTGACCGCCGGCATCTACATGGTGGCCCGCTCGAACGTGCTCTTTGCCCACTCGCCCACTGCCCTCTCGGTTGTCGCAGTGATCGGTGCTCTTACGGCGATCTTCGCGGCCTCCATCGGTCTGGTGCAGAACGATATCAAGCGAGTTCTGGCCTACTCGACGGTCTCGCAGCTCGGCTACATGTTCCTGGCCTGCGGCGTTGCGGCGTATACCGGTGCAATCTTCCACCTGATGACGCATGCCTTCTTCAAGGCACTGCTCTTCCTCGCGGCTGGTTCAGTAATCCATGCCATTGGCGGCGAGCAGGATATGCGCGCCATGGGCGGCCTCCGCAAGAAGATTCCGGTTACCTTCTGGACGATGACGGTCGGTGTGATTGCCATTGCAGGCGCTCCTCCCCTGGCAGGCTTCTTCTCCAAGGACGAGATCTTGTACCAGACCTTTGCCTCCGGCCACGTGGTTCTGTGGGCCATTGGTCTGATCACAGCCGGCATGACTTCGTTCTACATGTTCCGCCTTTGGTTCAAGACCTTCTTCGGTGAGTTCCAGGAACCGGCCCATGATGCCCACAACAGTGACGATCACGGTCACGCACATGGCGTACACGAATCTCCGGCGATCATGACGATTCCGCTGGCGATTCTGGCTGTACTTTCAATCATCGGTGGATGGGTGGGTATTCCGAAGGCCTTTGGTGGAAGCATGGAGATCGAGCACTTCCTTTCCCCGGTCTTCGGTGAGTCGGCCGCAGTTGCAGCGACCGCAAGCCATCCGTCCGAATCCGGACTGGCCGCTGTCTCTGTTCTGGTTGCGGCGCTTGGATTCATCTTCGCCTACGTCTTCTACTACAAGAAGCCAGGAACGCTGGGCGCCCTTGCTGAGAAGAACCGCGGTCTCTACAACGTTTTCGCCAACAAGTTCTACATCGACGAGATCTACAACGGCCTGATTGTCGTTCCGACCCTCGTGTTTACCCGGCTATTCCTCGCAGGATTCATTGATAAGGGCGTCGTGGATGGCACGGGAGCAACGCTCGGCCTTACCGCCAGGGGTGGCGGTTACCTGGCACGTAAGATCCAGTCGGGCAACATTCGTTCGTATGCAGGCTGGCTGGCCCTCGGCGCGGCGGTCCTGCTGATCGCCATGACCTTCGGTCTCAAAGCCTTTGGAGCAACGCACTAATGACTATCGACAGCTCCATCCTTTCGCTGATCGTCTTCTTCCCTACCGTTGGGGCGATTCTGCTTGCGCTGCTTCCGGCCAACCCCACGTTGCAGAAGTGGGGAGCGCTGGTGGTCACGCTGCTGACCTTCCTGTTTACACTGCATCTGCCGGCGCACTATCAGTACGGCCTCTCCGGCTATCAGTTTGAGGTCAACGTTCCATGGATTGCCTCGCCGGCGATTCGCTACCACCTCGGTGTGGACGGCCTGTCCATGTGGCTGGTCGTGCTTTCCGGCTTCCTGGCTCCGCTGGGTGTGCTGATCAGCTGGCGCGCCATCGACCGGCGCGAGAAGCTCTTCTATACGCTCTTCCTGCTGCAGCAGACGGCAATGATCGGCGTCTTCGTCGCACTTGATCTGTTCCTCTACTACGGCTTCTGGGAGTGGTCGCTCGTGCCGATGGCGATTCTGATCGCTACCTTCGGACGCACTGATAAGCGCGCCAAAGCTGCTCTCAAGTACTTCCTCTACGCCTTCATTCCTTCGGCGATTCTGCTGGTAGGCATGCTGTGGGTCTATGCGCAGACGGGCACCTTCGATCTGCCTATGCTGCAGCAGATGGCGGCGTCGCACAGCATCTCCTCGAACCAGACGGCCCTGTGGCTGGCGTCCCTGGCCTTCCTGGTTGCATTCGCCGTCAAGGTTCCGGTCTTCCCGCTACACGGATGGCTTTCAGATGCGATCTTCGAAGCTCCAACCGCAGCCGTGATGGTGCTGGCCGGTAAGCTCGGTCTCTATTCGATCCTGCGCTTCAGCTTCGGCATCTTCCCGGAGCAGTCGCGTCAGATCGCACCGCTGATGATCGCGCTGGGCGCAATCGGTATCGCCTACGGCGCTCTGGTTGCCCTGGTCCAGAAAGACCTGAAGCGGCTGGCAGCTTACTCGACTCTCGGCCACTTGAGCTTCATCACGCTGGGCATCTTCAGCTTCACCGTTGCCGGCATCGACGGCGGCGTTTACCAGATCATCAATCACGGCATCTCCGGCGGCGCGCTCTTCATGCTGCTGGGTGCGCTGTATGAGCGGTACGGCACCTACGATATGCGCGAGCTCGGCGGCGTGGCGCAGAAGCTGCCGTGGATGGTGA
Source organism: Acidobacteriota bacterium (assembly GCA_019510535.1). Taxonomy (GTDB): domain Bacteria; phylum Acidobacteriota; class Terriglobia; order Terriglobales; family Acidobacteriaceae; genus Terriglobus. Next base: position 6,116 of record JAEKKE010000167.1, on the reverse strand, counting down.
CGTTGTTCGTCATCACCGCGCTCTCAAACATTGGTCTGCCGGGCCTGAATGGTTTCGTGGGTGAGTTCCTGACGCTCTCCGGCTCGCTGCAGACCATCTATGTTGCTCACCCGATGATCTGGACCGCGATTGCCACTACCGGCGTGATCTTCAGTGCGGGCTACATGCTCTGGGCTGTTCAGCGGATCTTCTACGGCGGCATGGGCCGTCGTCCGGACGAGGTCTCCGGATGGGACTTGGATGCGCGTGAACAGGTCGCTCTCTGGCCGATGGCGGTTCTCTTCGTGGTAATGGGTGTTGCCTCGCCATACTGGATGCGGGCAATCGATAGCTTTGGCGCCGGCTTCATAAACCAGCCGGTTGTCCTGAATCTACGAATTGCCGATCCTCACTCCGCCACAAATCTCCCGGGAATTCCGGTAAGCGGCACCGAGGGAGGCGCACGCTAATGTCTTCTGCCCTGCTTTCAATCCTCCCTGAAGTGGTTCTGACCGTAACCGGTGTGCTGATCATGCTGATCGATCCCTTCTTTGCGCCAACGGCGTCCAAGAAGGCTCTTGGCTGGCTGGCGGTGCTGGGAACACTGGGAGCCGCTGGTGCAACGCTGCTGCAACTGCGGTCTCACCAGATTCTGGTCACCTTCTCCGGCTCGATCCAGATGGATACCTTCTCCGTCTTCTTCCATCTGCTGATCGCGTCGATCGTCCTTCTGACCCTTCTGGTCTCGCTCGACTACTTCAAGCCCGGCGTCACCTCGCACTCAGGCGAGTACTTTGCCCTGGTGCTCTTTGGCTCCGTCGGCATGATGCTGATGACCTGTTCGGTTGAGCTGCTGATGGTCTTCATCGGCCTTGAGATCTCGTCGATCTCCACCTACATCCTTGCTGGTTACCGCAAGGGACAGGCCACGGCTTCCGAGTCCTCGCTCAAGTACTTCCTGCTAGGCTCGTTCGCGACGGCCTTCTTCCTCTACGGCATCGCCCTGGCCTTCGGCGCAACCGGCACGACCTCGCTAACCGGTATTGCTTCCGGTCTCAGCATCACTGCTTTCCCGACCATGGCGTTCCTGGCCCTGGCCATGATGCTGGTCGGTCTGGGCTTCAAGGTCTCGGCTGCTCCCTTCCACGTATGGACTCCGGATGTCTACCAGGGCGCTCCTGCTCCGGTTGTCGGCCTGATGTCGACCGCACCGAAGGCGGCCGTCTTCGCTGTCCTGTTGCGCATCACTGCCACGACCTATAGCTCGGAGCTGCTGCACGCTCGCTGGGTGCTGCTCATCGGCATCATTGCCGTACTTTCGATGACGATCGGCAATCTCGGCGCGCTCCTACAGAAGGACGCCAAGCGCATGCTGGCCTACTCATCGATCGCGCACGCCGGCTACCTGATGGTGGCTTATACGGCGCTTCCGGCCGACAGCATCGCAGCGGCGGCGTTCTACACCGCAGGCTATGCGGCGATGAATGTCGGCGCCTTCGCTGTGATCAGCCAGCTTGGTGGCTATGACGAGCCACTTCGGACCATCGACGACTACCGCGGCCTGGCGCAGAAGCATCCGGTACTTGCAGCGGCGCTTGCGTTCTTCCTGCTCTCGCTGGTCGGCATTCCCTTCACCGGCGGCTTCTTCGGCAAATTCTATGTCTTCAACGCCGCCATCGGGGCTGGACATGTATGGCTCGCGGTACTTGGCCTGCTGAATTCGGGTGTCGCCTGCTTCTACTACCTCCGCCTGCTGACGGCGCTGTATAGCCGCCAGCTTGGTGAGGAAGGTGGCGAGTTCGAGGGCAGCTCTCCGGCAGCCGTTATCGCTATCGCCGGCGCGGTGCTCGCAACGCTGCTCCTGGGCGTCCTGCCCGGCAAGGTGCTGGGACTGGCACAGCGTGGAGCGACTGTGCAGGTATCGCGCAACCGCTAAAACTCTTCAATAAAAGCGGAACGCCGGTGACCATTGGTTGCCGGCGTTTCTTTTTACCGGGGCCAATACATCGGGTGCCCCACATACGCGAAGCTTATGTGGGTGCATCGCGCTCTGCGCGATCCGTCTCTCACAAACGCGTCGACTACCGCTGGGTGCAATTAGGCCCATCAATTATGTCCTTCGCCTTCGGCTCAGGATGACAGATATAGATCGCGAGACATCGAAGTAAGGCGTCGCAAGTTTGGCGAATACGGATCGAGCTGGCGCTCGATACTTCCCACATAAGCTTCGCGTATGTGGGGCACCCGAACTGTGGGCACTCAAAGCAAACAGTAAAAAGCCCTCGCCGAAGCGAGGGCTTTCTGCGTTCATATACCGCGAATCGCTTACTGAACCTTGAGGAAGATGATAACGAAGGTGAACAGAGCCAGGGACTCGATGAAGGCCAGGCCGAGGATCAGGAAGGTGAAGATGCCGGGGCGAGCGCCAGGATTGCGAGCCAGCGCTTCGGTGGCGGAGGCAGTGGCCTTGCCCTGAGCCAGACCGCAGAGGCCAGCGGCGAGGGCCATGCCCAGACCGGCGGCGATGTAGAACAGGCCGTTCTTGCCGCCTTCGGCGGTTTGAGCGAACGCGGCAGGCGCCAGCAGAAGAGCGGCGGCCGTCATGAACAGATACTGAAGCTTACGCATTGGAGTTACTCCATGCTTCCGGAATTCCGCCATCAGTGGGTGGTTGAGGTTCACCGTGCTGACCCCCTCACGCTCATGGTGGTGATGCTCCGCATGCGGTGGAAGCCGGTACCGCATGCGTCAAACTTGTCGTTCACCCGAAGTCTAGTGCTCGTGCGAGACCGCGAGGCTGAGATAAATCGTGGCCAGCAGCATGAAGACGTATGCCTGAATCACGGCAACGCCAAGGTGCAAGCCAAGGAAGACCAGTGGAATACCGATAGGCACCAGCGAGAAGAAGGCCAGCGTCAACAGGTCACCGGCGAACATGTTCGCGTACAAACGAACGGTAAGCGAGAGCACGCGGGCGACGTGCGAGACAACCTCGATGAGGAACATCAAGGGAGCCAGCCACCAGACCGGTCCGAGGAACTGTTTAATGTATCCGAATCCGTTCGCCTTGACGCCGTACCAGTGGTAGTAGAAGAAGGTCAGCAGCGCCAGACCGAGCGGCACCACCGGCGAAGCCGTCGGCGACTCGAGCCCGGGGACCAGGCCCATCAGGTTCGCGAGCAGGATGAACAAGAAGATCGCGGTCAGATAGCCGGTGAACTTCTCATAGCCATGACCGATGATGCTCTCGCCCTGTCCGGAGACGAACTCGTGGGTCATCTCGGCCAGGTGCTGCGCGCCACCGGGAGTCTCTACGCTGAGCGTGAGGCGTACCGCGACGAAGTAAAGCAGCAGGATCAGCGCCACCAGAATCTCCATTGCAAACGAATTGGAGATCGGCGCGGCGGGATACTTCGGCGTAAAGCCCACAGAATGCAAGATTCCGTTCGCCAGACCGCCAAAGTGGTGATTCAGAAATTCGGTAAACAGCAACTGGTGAGGCATATCTTGGGGCAAATAACCTGTCTGAAGGACTTCCTAGACGGTCCAGACGCGGGCCAACTTTGCCCCCTCGAACGCCAAGGCAAAAACGCCCAGGCCGAGGCCGGCCGCCAGCGCGTAAACCGAACCATCCAGAAACTTAAGGCTAACATACAGGGCCACCAAAGTGAGTCCCAGGCGCATGAAAAAGCCGGTCAGAATCAAACCAAGTGACCGCCCTTTCTTCACTGTTTCGCTGGCATCCATGCGGACCATCACGGCGGTCATGAGCCGGAGCCACTCCCACAGGCCGCTGGTGCTGATCACCGCGCCGACCAGCAGCAGAATGGCAGACCGCCATCCCCACTTCAGCCACACGCCCGCGGCGCCGACCAGGGCCACGATGGTCGCAAGCTTCATCGCGCGCAGGATCAGGCGGCGAAAATCGTCGTCGGTGTAACTGGCAGCGTCCGGCAGGTTCAATTGTCCCTCTTGATGTAGCGCGAGGCGATGGTGTAGATCTGGATAAAACCGCCAACAGCGCCTACCAGGATCCCCACAATTCCGACCCAATGCGTCCCGACCTTGGTGTCGACCCAATGGCCGAGCAGCCAGCCGACCAGACACCCGATCGGCAGCGCAAAGGCCAATTGGATAAAGGACTCTGCCTTAACCAGGTCGCCAAGGACGCCCTTCGGCTTGCCGGGAGTGCGATTTTCCTCGCTCATTGCGTGTCCTATTACACCACCACGGAAAAAATTCCGCACGGAAGCGCAACTTTCCCTTTACGAATTGGTCCTTGCGACTATTGGCAGTACGGATCTGGCACGTTCTGCCAATGTTCCCAACCAGCAGTCCTCCCCCAGGGGAACCGCATCCTCGCATGCGGTTCCCTTTGCCGTGTAACGAAGAGTCTCCCTCGAAAAATTGGCGGATATACTTGAGTTTTCAAGTCCTTTTGAGAAGCGAGTATTTCTTTTGTTCGAATCAGAGTTTGAAGAAAAGCTGTATGGCGAGCGCATTGGGACGCTGAAGAAGATCAGCGAGCTCGGCCAGCCTCTGTATCCCAACACCTATCCGGTGACGCTGACCATTCCGGAGGCACGGGCGAAGTTCAGCGCGCTCTCCGCCGAAGACCTCGACGCGCAGAAGCCGCCGGTCGCCATCGCGGGACGCATCATGGCCATCCGCCTGCAGGGAAAGACCGGCTTTGCGACACTGCAGCAGAATGGCGAACGCTTGCAGATCTATGTCCGCAAGGACGCGGTCAGTGAAGAACAGTTCGCGCTCTACAAGCTTCTCGATCTCGGCGATCACATCGGCGTGCAGGGCTACATCTTCCGCACCCGTACCGGCGAACTCACCATTCACGTCGAGTCGCTCAGCTTCCTGACCAAGGCTCTGCTGCCGCTGCCTGACAAGTTCTCCGGCCTGGCGGATATCGAGACCCGTTATCGCCGCCGCTACCTCGATCTCTTCACCGATACGGGAGACTTCGAGGAGATTGCTCCAGCCGAAGAAGGCGGAGCACCGCAGCAGGGTCGGCGCCTGCGCGCTCCATCTCGGGAGGTCTTTGTGAAGCGCGCCAAGGTGCTGCGCGCTATTCGCAACTACTTCGACTCACGCGGATACATCGAAGTGGAGACCCCGATGATGCAGTCCATCGCGGGTGGAGCGGCAGCACGCCCGTTCCAGACGCATCACAATGCGCTCGACCTGGACCTCTATCTCCGCATCGCTCCAGAGCTCTATCTCAAGCGCCTTGTCGTCGGTGGCGTCGATCGCGTCTATGAGATCAATCGCAACTTCCGCAACGAAGGCATCAGCACCCAGCACAATCCCGAGTTCACGATGCTGGAGTTCTATCAGGCCTACGCGAACTACTGGGACCTGATGCAGATCACCGAAGAGCTGGTCACCTATGTCGCCAATGAGGTGAACGGAACCACCATCACCCGCTTCCCCCTTCCGAAGGGCAAGCGTGCAGGGCAGATGGTGGAGGTTGACCTGGCCAAGTGGCGACGTCTTTCGATGCGTGAGGCGATCATCACCTTCTGGCCTGAAGCTGCAGGCGCCAAGCCATCGATGGACTCCTTTGCCTCGCACGACACCGTTGCCGGTCTCGTGCAGCAGCTCCGCTCGGCCGGCATTGATCTGCCCTACGACGCGAAGGAGCCACTCGGCAAGACCATCGCGACCATCTTCGAGACCATTGCTGAAGAGCACCTGGTCGAGCCCACAATCATCTACGACTTCCCTCTCGCAGTATCGCCGCTCAGCAAGGTAAAGCCGGATGAGCCGGAATGGGTAGAGCGCTTTGAGTTCTACATTGGCGGCTTCGAAGTCGGTAACGCCTTCAGCGAGCTGAACGATCCCGAAGACCAGCGCCACCGCTTCGAGATGCAGCTCGAAGAGAAGGCTCGCGGCGACGAAGAGGCCCACGCCATGGACGAAGACTACGTCCGCGCCCTGGCCTACGGTCTGCCTCCAACCGGGGGCGAAGGCATCGGCATCGATCGCCTGACTATGCTTCTGACCGGTTCGCGCTCGATCCGTGATGTCATCCTCTTCCCGCTGCTTCGTCCGCAACAGAAGCAGGCGGAAAAGCAGGAGCATGGGGAGTCCGCGGAATAAGTGGACGGAGATTGGGATGACGT
>JAEKKE010000166.1 GCA_019510535.1 Acidobacteriota bacterium | reverse complement strand
TAGTCCAGAGCGTGCGCCCAGGTGTAGTTCACGTCATACGAGATCAGCTTCGACTGACGGTTGGTGATATCCACCGTCAGCGCGTGATAGCTCGCGTTGACGTTGCTGATGAGCGGGGTGATCTGGTTGTACGCCGGGTTCAGCGTGTTCGATCCGCTTACCGTGGAGCGCGAAGAGTAAACCTTCTGCGTGAAGGTGGTTCCGCAGGCCGCTACCAGACAGTTTCCAGGCGCCGCCGAGTTTGCCGCCAGCGTGTAGGTCACGTTGTAGGTCTTGTTCGGGTCGAGGTTGAGGTTCAGGTAGTTCGGCAGCTCGCGGCTGAGCGATCCGATATAGGAGACCGACAGCACATTGCGCCATCCGAGGTCCTGCTGAATCGTCAGGTCAAACTGGTGGGTGTACGGATTCTGCAGGTTCTTGTCCAGGTAAAGGACACCGAAGTTACCGCCCGTAGGACGCGCGCTGAGAGTCTGCGGGAATTTGATGTACTGCGGGGCTGCGGTAGTGCCAAGGTTGGTTCCGTTGTATGCCGTCAGCTGCAACTGGCCGCCCGCGCCACCGGTGGTGGTGTAGGCGCTCATCAGAGAAGCGTTGATGATGCGGCCGTAGTAGATGCCGTATCCGCCACGGATAACGGATTTGCCCTTGCCGAACGGATCCCACGCGAAACCGATACGTGGGGAGATATTGTTCTTATCGGAAGGGTGGTTTGCTTCCTGCGGAACAGCGGAGTTCAGCGCCGAAGTGAACGGGCCAGGATAGGACTGGATGTCGTAGCGAGCGCCGATGTTTACCGTCAGGCTCGGTGTGAGCTTCCAGTCATCCTGCACGAAGAAGGCCGAGTCCAGCGTGGCCAGATCGAATACCTGAGGACCGAAGCCCTGTGTCAGACCGCTGTGGCAACCGTATCCACCCGCTGTAGTCAAGCTGGGGGTTCCGGATGCGGTGAGCGCACCGCAAGCGCCTGACGGCTTCAGGATGTCGGCCAGGTACAGACCTACGCTCGCATAGCTGTAGGAGCCGTTGCTTTGGAAAAGGTTGTTCTGAATGTCGTAATTGTGAACGAAGTCCACACCGAAACGCACGCTATGTTTGCCGAACTGGTACGAAGCCGTATCACCGATCTGCCACTTGCGCTCGTCAGGATAGGCTACGCGGTAGCTGTAGTAGGGCGAACCCAGGTTGAAGCCGCCGGTTGCGGTAGCGATGGATGCATACGTGGTCACGCCATTTGTTCCCACGAGATGATTCTTGCTGTAGTCGGTGTAAGGCTGCTGGCCTTCCCAGTTCAGCTCGCGGGCGTACTGGTAACGCAGCTCGTTGGTCATGTGGCTGTTGATCAGCGAGCTCAAACGGGCGATGCCGTAATCCAGCTTCACGAAGTCCGTACCGAATGAGTCGCGAGCGTAACCCAGAGCGGCCTGGGTCTGCACGCCGCCGGGCGAGTCCCAGCGCAGACGGTGGTAGTAGATGTCCAGGGTGTGCTTGGGCGAGATGACCCACGACAGCTTCGGCGTGTTGATCATCTGGTGGCCGTAGCGCGGCACCTGGCCCAGGTCGGTGTTGAGATCGTTTAGAGCTGCATAGCACTGCGTCAGGCTGGCGCCGGTCGAGGTCAGCAGGCCCGAAGTCTGGCAAGGGCCTGCGGTCTGCGAATAGAAGGTTGCGGGGTTACCCGAGACTGCGATGCCGGGGAAGTTCCGGTGGAAGATGTCGAAGGCATAGAACCAGAAGAGCTTGTCCTTGATCAGCGGTCCGCCGACACCGAAGCCGTACTGGTTGCGCTTGTCCTTGGGACGAATGACCTGCGGCGTGTACGTGTTGGTCGCAGGGTTCAATGTCGTGAGCAGCGTCTTCTCGTTCTTCGAGCTGGTCATGTCGTTGCGGTGATAGAAGTAAACCTCACCATGCAGGTTGTTGGTGCCGGACTTTGTAACCGAGTTCACCACGCCGCCGACGGCGCGGCCATACTCAGCCGAGTACACGCCGGTGTTCACCTGGAACTCGCGAACGGAGATCTGTGAGATCGAGTATCCCGCGCGCGTACGTCCACGCTCTTCAGAGAAGAAGGCCTGGTTGTCATCGGTACCGTCGATTTGCACGTTGTTCAGAACAGAGGGAATGCCGCGGAAGCTCAGCAGGCCGAAGCCGGAGGCGTCGTTAGTCACGCCCGGAGTCGTCAGCGCGAGCGATGACCAGCGGCGGTTGTTGATCGGGATGTTTTCGATTTCGGTGTTGCTGAGGTGGCCGCCGTAGGTGGCCGAAGCAAAATCGATTGCCGGGATGTCTGCGGTTACTTCAACCGTCTGCTCGGTCTTACCGGCGCTCAGGTGCGGATTCAGTGTGGTGACCTGGCCTACCTGGACGACAACCTGCGTCGTCTTGGAGGCTGCAAAGCCTGCCATATCCACGGTTACGGTATAGGTTCCAGGGGGCAGGAGCGGAGCTTTGTACTCGCCGCTCGACTCGCTGGTCAGGACAACGTCCTGGTTGGTCCCATCGTTATGGATCGTAATCTTCGCGTTGCTGACGACCGCGTCCGTAGCATCGAACACGGTGCCGGCGATCGCACCCTGTGTGGTGGACTGCGCCACCGCGTTCAGACTCACACCAAGGATGGCCGCACCGGCCAAGCTAAGAAAGCCTCTTAATTTACTCATCCTGCCTCCAAAAAAACATCAAAACGCCAACCATCGTTCTGGTTGGGAGCCACTTACACAACTTTCAGGAAAAGGGCACTACTTCTACCATGGCACACCACCATGAATGGGTTGTAAACAGTAATTGTGAGCGTTTTTCATGCAGGTGAACCTTCGGTACACTAAGTAAGTTGAGGAAGTTGAGGAAAACGCGGCCTGAATGTTTATTGATGAGGCGAAAATCCGGGTAAAAGCAGGCGATGGAGGCAATGGCTGTATGGCCTTCCGCCGCGAGAAGTTCGTCCCCCGGGGAGGCCCGTCAGGCGGTGACGGCGGTCACGGCGGCGATGTCTATATGACCAGTTCCGCCAGCCACAACACGCTGGTGCACTTCCGCTTTAACCCCGAGTACAAAGCCGGCCGCGGCACCCACGGCGAGGGCTCCAACTGCTCCGGCGCCGCCGGTAAGCCCATTACACTGAAGGTCCCCATCGGCACGCAGGTCTACGACGAAGAGACCGGCGCTCTGGTCCACGACTTCACCCACGTGAATGAGACCATCTGCATCGCCCGCGGAGGCCGTGGCGGCCGCGGGAACCAGCACTTCGCGACCTCAACCCACCAGGCTCCGCTGGAACATGAGCTTGGCCGTGCCGGCGAAGAACGCCATTACCGGCTGGAGCTGAAGCTGCTTGCGGATGCCGGGCTTGTTGGTTATCCCAACGTTGGAAAGTCTACGCTGATCTCACGTCTCAGCGCCGCCAAGCCGAAGATCGCGAACTATCCTTTCACGACGCTCGAACCCAACCTGGGTGTGGTGAAGATCGGCGAGTATCCGCACACCTCGTCATTCACGATTGCCGACGTTCCGGGGCTGATCGAAGGCGCATCGCAGGGTGCAGGGCTCGGTATCCAGTTCCTGCGCCACATCGAGCGCACCTCGGTCCTGGTGCACCTGGTCGATGTCTCTGACGGCAGCGGCCGCGAGAACCCGGTCGACGACTTCAAGACCATCACCAAAGAGCTGGCGGAGTTCGGCCACGGCCTCGACTCCAGGCCGACCATCATCGTCGCTACCAAGATGGATGCCGCCAATCCGGAGAAGCTCAAGAAGCTGCAGGCCTACGCCAAGCGCCGCAAGCTTCCCTTCTATGCCATCTCGGCGGTCACCGGTGAAGGCCTCGATCCTCTGAAGTACGCCGTCGCCAAGCTGGTAGACAAGCACCGTCCTGACCCAGCCAGCGAAGCAGAGTACGTCGCGCCAGTACTGCCAAAGCCCTTCCCGCCACCCCCGCCCAGCGCCCGCAGCCGCTAGCGGGTGAATGGAATGATTGAAGAATTGAATGATTGAATAAAGGCCTGGTCCAGCAAACAGGGCATCATTCAATCATTCCGTTATTCCCTCATTCAATTGCTTCATGGCATCACGGCTGCCCTTTGCTGCAAGAGGAACTGCGCCCGCTCTGCATCGCTTCCGGGCACTGCCGCCAGTGGCGAGCCTTCATACCTCTCGTACGGTCCACCCGCTACGACAATCTCGACACTCGCTACCTGGGCAGGAATTCTCCCGCCGAACCACCGCGCATCTTCCTGCTGCTTCCACGTTACGGCACCCAGCTTCGCTCCTGCGGGATAGGCCCCATCCGCATGGGAACGTGCATAGTTCACGGCCATGTCGTCGCCATAGAGCGTTGTCATGGTCCCTCCTGGATTAATCCAGGAGGTAATCACACGTCCCGATCTCGGATTCCACGAAAGTCCGCCATGGACTTCCGCTTCGCGGTTCAGCTGCGGGTACACCGTCTTGGGCGGATTCGGCGAGCATCCTGAGAGAAGCAAAACAAAAGATATTGCCGCGAATAACTGTTTCATTGCGCACCTCCAATCGGCGCTGTGTAGACATGGTCGTTATGTGCCACCGGCTCATGGCAACTGATGCATTCGTTCTGAAATGCCGCGTCTTTCCCGTATGGCTTCAGGTCATCGCCGCGCCACCGGCCCCAACCCCAGCCTTCGGTCGAAGCATACTTTTTGCTGTCTTTGATCATCAGCTCCACCTGCTGAAAGGCTCCGGTGGTGATGCCGCCTTTGCCGTCCGGCTGCTGCAGCCAGGCCACCTTGGCGAAGACCGTCCCGTCGGGCCAGTTGTCGATCTTTCCGTCAGCAATCGCTTTGAGCGCGATGTCGTTGCCGAGGATCTGACGCATGGTGTGGTTATCCCAGCGGTCCGTGCTGCTGATCGGCTTCCAGTTCTTGTACTCCGGCAGGAATGGTACGCCGTTCCACTCAGGCTGTACCTGCGTATCGGGACGTGTCCCCATCGGCTTGCCGTTGCTCGCAATCCAGTGCTGGAACTGTGTCTCCGCAGCGGTGGCGGGTGCGGGTGCCGCAGCTGGCGCCGGCGGAGTCTCGAGGTAGTGCCGAAGGGTGGCAAGCTCGTCCGGCGTGACTCCGGCATCGCGGTGAACCGCCAGATATCGCGGCAACGGCATGGAGCCAAGCTGGACAGTGTTCACGCTTTCAAACAGCATCCCGCGCTGGACAGCCTCAGGCTTCGCTCCAATGGTGGAGAAGTTCAAATGCTCACGCCCTTCCAGCACGTCGCCTCGTACGACCCAATATGCCGGAGCAAGATTGTCATACCAGGGCAGCTTCGTTTCGTTCGAGTGGCAGCTATAGCACCGCTGTCGCAGAATCTGCCTCACCTCCTCCGGCGCCTGGATCTCGGCTGTCACCGGCGGAGATTCCAGCTTCGGATGGTAGGCCTGCATCGCACCGCCAATCAGTAGAAGAACAATGCCGGTCCCTGTCAGAAAGCGCATTCGAGTCATCTCGTACCTCAATCTCTCGGATGTCCGCCAATGCCAACTGGTGTCAGGTTTCTCACAGGTTTCATCTACCGGCTAGCTAATTCTCCGCCCGGGTCTCGCGTTACTCTCTCATCTGAAGGGCAATGTGCGTGATGACTACTTTGCTGCGGTCTCGTTGGTTCGCTCCAGTACTGCACGCCGCTCTTGTTGCCACGACCGGGCTTGTGCAATTCGCCCAATCGAAGCCACTCTTCGACGGTCCAGCGCGTTGGGGCTTCGGCTTTCTGTTCTTTGCCGATCTTCCGATTTCTGTGTTCGGCTTCTCTGCGATGTGGGATGGAAGATGGGTCTACGGACTCTGGTTGTGGGGCATCCTTGGCACTGTCTGGTGGTTCTTTCTGGGCCAATGGATCCAGAGCGTTGCATTTTGCTCTCAACCAGCAACCAGCAACCAGCAACCAGGAACTAGCAACCAGCAACTAAAATTCAATCCCCCGCTGCGCCAAGATGCCCTTCTGATACGCATGCTTCACTTCGCGCATTTCGGTGACGGTGTCCGCAATTTCCACCAGCGACTTGTGAGCATTACGTCCCGTCAGGATGACGTGCACCATCTCGGGCCGCTGCAGCAGCGTTTCAACTACAGGCTCCGGGGCGAGCATGCCATAGCTGATGACGTAGTTGATCTCGTCGAGCACCACCAGGTCCCAGTCGCCTGAGAGGATCGCCTCCCGCGCCTGCGCCCAGCCCTCTTCCACCATGCGGATATCTTCCGGGTCCGTCTCCGCTCCTCCCACCTTCACGAACCCGCGGCCAAGCTGTTTGATCTGGAAGTCCTCACCGAAGGTCGCAATCGAATCCTGTTCGCCGTGATGCCAGCTCCCTTTCAGAAACTGCAGAACCAGCACCCGCATACCGTTGCCGGCGGCGCGCAATGCGGTTCCTAAGGCAGCGGTGGTCTTGCCTTTGCCCGGACCGGTATTGATCAGGATCAATCCACGCTTCGAAGAAGCGTCGTCATTCATGCTGCCAGGAGTCGTCGACATAGCGAATAGAGCGCGGCATCACAACGGATGATCAGCGCTCTCATTATTCAATCATTCCATTCTTCCATCATTCCGATGGCACGCGCCCTCAGTGCCCGCTGTGATACGGGTGCCCGGCAAGGATCGTAAACGCGCGATAGATCTGCTCAGCCAGCACCAGTCTCGCCAGTTGATGTGGCAGGGTCATCCGTCCCAGAGAAAGCGTAAGGTCGGCAAGCTTCAGTGTCTCCGGCGACCAGCCATCCGGAGGCCCAATGGCCAGAAGAGCACGGCGTTTGCCGCCATCCCTTGCCCCGCCCAGGGCGGCAGCGAACTCTTCTGAGGTCAGCGGCTTTCCTCGGCTATCGAGCAGCACCAGAAGTACGGCTCCTTCTTTCCGTTCACGCTCCACCCGCTCCAGGAACTCCCGCTCCGTCTTCAGGGCAAGCTCTTCCACCGGAGCGTAGCGGGAGGTCCGCTTCAGGTACTCGCCTGCCAGATTGTCGATCGCACGGTCAGAACCAGCCGCGACCGTGACAAGAGTGAGCTTCATAGGACAACTTTCATCCAAATTTCAATAGATTGTCACGAAAATGTCCCATAAACCATAGAAATCCGTGCGCTATCTAACTTTGACATGGTCGAAACGATTTGAAAAATAAGCGACTTGTCTCCATCTTTCCAGTCTGGCATAGCGGTTGCACTACCCATTCCACCTAATAGGCACGCCATCTATCCACTGGATGCGGTGCTTACCCCCTAGGGAGATGACAAATCAGATGAAGAAGCTCCTTGCCTTTGTGCTCTTTGGAGTTGTGCTCGGCACGTTGAGCGGACTTACTGCGTTTGGCCAGGCCATTTCGGTTAATGGTGGCGCCATTCAGGGAACAATCACCGACACAACGGGCGCCGTCGTCAGCGGTGCAACCATCAGAATCGAAAATCCAGCAACGAACTTCACCAAGGTTATTACCAGTGACAGCTCCGGCTTCTATAGCTTCGGACCGCTGGTTCCGGGCAACTATAAAGTCTTCGTTTCGGCCTCCGGCTTCTCTGCTTTAACCGTGGATACGGTCATCCGTACCGGTACGGCAACCTCCGGTAACTTCAAGCTGCAGGTTGGCAGTGAAACCACAACTATCGAAGTGGCCGCCGGCGCGTTGCAGGTGAATACAGAGCAGGCCGGCGTCAGTGATGTTCTGACGCAGGAGCAGATCTCGAAGCTGCCGGTGAACGGCCGCAACTTTCTCGACCTGGCGCAGATTGAACCCGGCGTCATCCTTCAGAGCGGTGAGTCTTTCGATCCCACCAAGGCGGGCTACTCGGCCATTTCGGTTGGCGGCGTTTCCGGCCGTACGACCCGTATCCTGCTTGACGGCCAGGATATTACCGATGAGACCGTCGGGACTACCATCTTCAACGTCTCGCAGGGCGCCATCGACGAGTTCCAGCTCAATCGCGCCAACCAGGATGCCAGTGGTGAAGTTACCTCCACCGGTCAGGTGCTCGTTTCCACCCGTTCCGGAACAAACGCGTTCCACGGCCAGCTCTTCGGAAACTTTCAGGACCACCGCGCCGGCTTCGCTAAGCTCAAGTCATTCGATGTGCCCTTCCAGCGGAACCAGTTCGGCGGCAGCGTCGGCGGCCCGATCCTGCCGAATAAACTCTTCTTTTTTGCGAACGCTGAGCGCATTAAGCAGGACTCTTCCGCCGTTTCTCCGGTCGGCCCGACGTTCGCCTCCATCTTCGCGGCGCATCCTACGATTCCATCGCCGTACCGCGAGACTTATTCAACGGCTCGCCTGGACTGGAACGGTCCGCTGCACGGCCATTACTTCGCCCGTATCAACTACAACGTCAATTCCGTCTCGTCCAACTATGGCTACGGGTATTGGCTTTATGCCAATCGTGACAACACGCCGGGCGGAGCCTTCGGCGCCGACTTCTCAGCAGGTCACTTCACCCACTCCTTCCGTGGGAGCTACGAGAAGTTCCACAATCTGATCTCGGATCAAACGTCTGGCAACAGCTCTATTTACAACGGCATACCGGGTTTTGCCTATTACTTCACGGCGCAACGCCTATATTCCGGTCCGAACTATCTGGCTCCGCAGGGAACCTTCCAGTCCGATAAACAGGCTCGCTATGACGGATCCTGGACTCGTGGAAGCCATAACCTCCGTTTCGGCGCGAGTGTAAATCGCCTTCTGGGTGGCGGTTTTGCCAGTTTCTTCGGCCTTGCTCCCCGTGCCTCCATCGGCGCCGGCCTCTTTACCGGTCCTACAGCGGCAAACCCGAATGCTTTGGGCTGCGGCGGCGTAGCTGGTGCGGCTGCCTGTCCCGGCGATCCGCTGCGTGGTTACCACATTAGCTCCATGTATATTGGCAACGGCCAAGGCGCCTTCACGGAAAATCCCGGCTTCGGCATGCCGAACGGCGGCGTCTTCTCCTGGCGGTACGCGGCCTATATCCAGGATTCGTGGAAGATCACACCCAGCTTCACACTCAGCGCCGGCCTTCGTTGGGCCATCGATACTCGCCGCGCCAACCAGGACATATCCACACCTTCTTGTGCGGACGTGAATTCCAGTCTGGGATTTAGCTGCACCGGCAACCTCTTTGACCAGTGGCAGTCCGGTCTTGGAAAGGTAGTACGTCAGCCCTATGGCAATCTGGCTCCCCAGCTGGGTTTCGTCTTCAGCCCTGGCGACCATAAGTGGGCCGTCCGCGCCAGCGCCGGTATCTTCTTCGAGAGCAATGTCTTCAATAATCAGACCAACTCTCGTGCTGGCCTCATCAAGGCGGGGCTTTTCAACGATGAGAAGTCACTTTGCGGCGGCACCTATTCCATGTCCTTCCCGGACGGAACCACCGTTTCATCTGTAAATGGAACCTCTATTCAGACACTCTGCAATTCAACTCCTCTCGGAACCTCCGCTGCTTCGTTTATCCAGTTGCAGAATGCCTATCAGGCAAACACGTCGAAGACCGGTCCGCTCAGCAACGGCGCATTCGTGGGCAACAATCTGTATGCCAACAACGCTTATGCTCCGGGATTCAAACAGCCTTACTCGGAACAGTGGAGCGCCGGTATCCAACGTGAGCTTGGTAAGGGCACAGTGCTGAGCGCCGACTACGTTCATAACAGCACCATTAAGGTCATGCAGAAGGTTGACGTTAATCACGTCGGAGCTGCCAGGTTCCTGAACGCCACGGCTGCAAGGAACGCTATCGCGGCTACCACGGACGATGCCGGCTGCGCCGGTGGAGCCAGTGCCGCCGCCATTAACTGTGCTATCGCGAATGGCTACACGATCTCGGACTTCGCCGGCTTCGGCCTCGATTCCGCGAACAATGTCCTAGGCGGCCCGTCCATTCTGAGCTTCGGCGCCACGCCGAACGACGGCGCGGCGTTCCCAGGGCAGAACCCCCTGCTTGGCAACGGCAACTTCCTGTTTCCGGTTGGGCGTTCTGGCTACGATGCACTTCAAATTGTCTTCCGCCAGCAGAAACGCAATCCTTTTCCTGGAATCACCAACTCTAACTTCCAGGTCTCCTATAACCTCTCGAAGATTGTCACCAGCGCTGGTGGTGATTCTGACCAGTTCTTTGTGGGCGCGTCGAGCACACCATGGAACAACGACAGCCCGACCGCTATCATGGGCCGCGCGTCGCTCGATCGTACCCACCAGCTCAGCTTTGGTGGCGCTGTCAATCTGAAGTACGGTCCTCAGATCGGCATGATCGGCCACTTTACCTCTGCTGCTCCGACCTCCATGATTCTGGACGCCACAAATCCGGCCGGCGACATCTTCCAGTCCGATCTAAATGGTGATGGAACCACTGGCGACCTGCTGCCCTTCACCGAGCCTGGCGATTACATGCATCGTTACAAGGGGCAGACGCTCAACAATGCCATCACCAAGTTCAACAACGAGTATGCCGGTAAGCTGACTCCTGCCGGACAGGCATTGGTTAGCGCCGGCCTCATGAGCTCCTCGCAGCTTGCCCAGCTTGGTGGCGTCGTCCAGCCTATTACCGCGGCACCCAGCAATGGTGGCATCAATAACTCAGTCTTCCGTTCTCTTGACGTGAACTTCTCATATCCCATCCGCTTCCCTTGGCTGGGTGAGAGCTTCAGTCTCGAGCCGGCGGTGGCCATGTACAACGTCTTCAACTTCTCCAACTTCAATAATCCGACAGGGACACTTATCAACACCACGCACGCTGCCTCTTCGGCGGGTTATATCAATGGCACGAACACCTATGCCCAGCACGAGACCAACCGCATACAGCGCGGATCCGGTACGTTCTCGCAAGGTGCTCCTCGTGCGACGGAGTTCCAGCTCAAACTCAACTTCTAACTATCGGTAGGAAGGCCCGGGGAGCACTCTGCTCCCCGGGCCTTTGTGCATTTAAGGCGAGATTCCCAAGCAACCGCTAAGGTCTGAATTGGAAATCCATCCAAAATTCAATAGACCGTGACGCCAATATTCCAAAAGTCATAGCTTTTGGAACGATCAAGCGGATATTTGGTGCCAAAAGTACCTTTAAATCAATTACTTTCCACGTCGCGCAAATTGGCATGGTTCTTGCAACACCGACGCCCAACCAAAATCTGGCGCGTGGATTCAAACAGAGTTTCTCTGAATTCCATGCATACAAATATTAGGTTTCCCAAAACCCCCAAGGGAGATGCACAAACAACATGAAGAAGCTATTTGCTGTTGTACTTCTGTTTGGCCTTGTCTTCTGCACAGTATCTCTGACAGCTCAAACATCGGCCGGCCTCGGCACGATCACAGGCACAGTTACTGACCAGTCCAAGGCAGCCGTTCCGGGCGCAACCGTTATCCTGAGCAACGCCCTCACGGGCGAGACCCGTACCGCCACCACGAACTCGCAGGGTGGCTACCAGTTCCTTAACCTTCGCGTTATCTCTGGTTACTCCATCAAGGTCGAATCCAAGGGATTCTCGACCCGTGAAGTGAAAGACATCAAAACCTCTGTAGGTACTGCCACCAATGCCGACGTGACTCTGGCCGTCGGTTCCGAAGCGGTTGTCATCTCGGTTGAGGGTGGCAGCTCCGAACAGGTGCAAACCGAAACCTCTTCTCTTTCGCAGCTCGTCGACTCGTCCGTCTGGAAAAGCTCGCCGCTTGAGTCGCGTACCCAGAACGAATTCGTCCAGCTCGTTGCAGGCGCAGGCCCCGACAGCGGCGGCACCGGCCGCGGCTTTGCCGTAAACGGCGCTCGCACCGGTACAGGTAACTTCCTCGTGGAAGGCTATGACAACAACGACCAGGGCCAGGGCGGTGCAGGCTTCACCTTCGGCCGCGGCGGCGCTGTGACTTCCATCTCGCCCGACGCCATTCAGGAGTACCGCGTCATCACCCACGTCCCTCCGGCCGAGTACGGCCGCGCGGGTGGATTCTCGACCGATACCGTGCTGAAGTCCGGTGCGAACCAGTGGCATGGATCGCTCTT
>JAEKKE010000165.1 GCA_019510535.1 Acidobacteriota bacterium | reverse complement strand
GACAGCTTCAGCGGAACGCCCTTAACCTTGGTCCGGATGCCACGACCGCGAGTTACACGATTTCAAATCCCTCTTATCCAACGCCGCCTACGGTCAGCGGTACGCAGGATCGCCGTGACATCTATCTCCTTAGCCCTACACTCAATAATCCATATACGATGCAGCTTTCCGCTGGAATTGAGCAGCGGCTTCCGCATGGCTTTGTGTTGGAGACGGATGCGGCATTTCTGGCCTCGCGCCATCAGTTGATTCTGGTCAATCAGAATGCGCCGGCGCCGTTTATACGTACTGCTGCTGGACAGACGCGCACCGCCGCTGCGGCCAACGCAACACGTTCGTATCTCAACTACCGGCGCAGCGACGGTACAACGATTCCGGTTGCCAATGTGCAGCAGGTGAGCAACGCAGGCAACTCACGTAATCCTTCAGCCGAGGTTCGGATCCGGAGAAACTTCGCGAACCACTTCGAGTTCCAGGCTTCGTATCTCTATAGTTCGAACATTACGAACGTTTTCTTTACGGGAGGCAACAACACCGGAACGCCGAGTGTATCGGGCATCACTGCGGGAGAGAATGGGCCTTCGGACTTCTTCCAACGGCATCGCCTGGTCGCATACGGAGTCGTGGATCTTCCATACGCCTTCCGGTTAAGCGGAACGACAACCGCCGCGAGTGGTTTGCCTGTGAATCCACTTACCGGTGTGGACAACGATGGAGACGGTATCGCAAGTGATCGTCCAGTCGGCTTCTCGCGCAATTCATTTCATGGGCCGCTGCAGGCGCAGACCGACCTGGCGCTGACACGAACGTTTTCTTTCTTCGAGAAGGTAAGAGTCGAGACACGGGCTGAGTTTGCGAATGTCTTCAACCACAATAACTTTGTAAAACTGACGACGACGTACGGAAACACGGCAACTCCAGGCAGCACCTTCCTGTTGCCACAGGCGGGCATTCAGAATAGCGATCCATCGCGACAGATTCAATTTGCTACGAGGATTCTGTTCTAGACTGAGCCTCATGACCTACGATGATCTCCACCTGCTCATCGACTACAACTATTGGGCGCGCGACCGAGTGCTCGACGCGGTAGGTGCGATCACGCCCGAGCAGTTCATCCGTCCCATGGGGAACAGCTTCGGCTCGGTGCGCGACACCATTGCGCATATCTGTGCTGCTGAGCGCATTTGGATCACCCGATTGAAAGGCGAAAAGCTGCAGGGAATTCAGAAACCCGACCGCTTTCCCGATGTCGACGCAGCCCGCAAGGAGTGGGCCGAACTGGAAGTCGAGATGCGCGAACAACTCGCAAGGTTAGGGCCGAATGCGGTGGAGCGCACGATCGAGTATCAGGATCTTCGTGGTAACGACCAGGCA
Organism: Acidobacteriota bacterium; assembly: GCA_019510535.1. Taxonomy (GTDB): domain Bacteria; phylum Acidobacteriota; class Terriglobia; order Terriglobales; family Acidobacteriaceae; genus Terriglobus. The sequence goes on along the minus strand of JAEKKE010000165.1, from coordinate 10,914 downwards.
GATCCGCTTTGGCAGATGCTCCAGCACATGGTCAATCATGGCACCTATCACCGCGGACAGATCACTACGATGCTTCGACAGATGGGCGTAGCGCCGCCGAAGTCGATGGACCTGATCTCCTTTTATCGCGAGCAAAATCGGAAGCTGTGATTTACGTGGGTGGACATGGCGCCTTTAAAGGCGGGCTTCGTTCGATGGTTGGTAGTTAAGAGAGCAGACACAGCGTCTGCAGACCTCGTTCTCATCGACTTTCAACCGGGATCGAAACTCAAAGGCGCTATCGCCGTGGAAGATGTCTTCCAGCGTCCCGTGTGCCAGGTTGCCGATGGGCTGGTGGAAGAAGCAAGGTTTTACTGTCCCGTCGACCTCCCAGACAGCAGAGACCCAGGGAGCGTTGCAAATAGGCGATCTGTGTGGGATCAGGCCAGCCTCTGCCGCGAAATGGTCTGCAATTCGTTGGAGTTTCTTTCGGTTCTCTGCGATCGAGAACGCTGGCGCTAGTCGCTCCCGCGCTTCAGCGATGAGATCGAACTGCTGGTTGAGAGTCTCGAGCTCGGTAGCATCTACTTGAACCGCATTGCGTCGCTCGATGGGCCACACCAGCTCCCGATTGAAGGCGGTGGACGAGAGGTCGGCGGCAAGGAAAGAGATGCCGTCCAGCCCGGCATCGATTGCGGCGTCTACGGTGGCGGCTAAGTGCGCAAAGTTTGCGTGTTGTACGGTGCACCGCGCTCTGATCGGGAGCGTGCTTTGCCGCTTGAGTGCATGGACTCCGCGAGAGAGCAGGGTAAAGGCGCCTTTGACTCCGCGAATCTGATCGTGAACCTCGGGAGGTCCATCGAGAGAGACGATAACTTCTTGGAACTCGGCTGCAACCAGCGCAGCATGCTTCTCTAGCAGAAGCCCGCTGGTCAGCAGGGTTAGGGTTGCTCCTATCTCACGGAAGAAGTGCGTAAGCTCTGGCAACCTTCGATGCATCAGGGCTTCGCCACCGGTGAAGACAACCTGCTCCACACCCAGCGCGAGCAGCGACGCACGCTGACGTTCCAGAACAGTGAGATCGAGTTCCTGGTTTTCCTCGCGTTTCCAGATGTCGCACATCGCGCACCGGCAGTTGCACCGGCTATGGACATGCAGCAGCAGGATCGGCATCCGCGTCATGCGATGCTCCTGAAGTTGCGGCGTCTCCGCGATTGCTGCTGTCTCAGGCAAGAGTCACCGTCCTTTCTCCCAGGCGGATCACGCCATGCTGCTGCAGTATGGCGGCTGCTTCAAATGCCGGACGAAGATCTCCGCGGACCCAGCGTCGCCGGTCATCGACCTGTACCGCAGTGAAGCCGGCAAGCTGCTGTGGCTGGAGAAGGTGTGCGAGTTCTTCTGCGACAAGTTGGACAGCACCGTTCCGCATCACGAGGTGGACGTCCCGCCATGTCAGATGACGAAGTGTCTCTGCCGGCGATAGGCCTCGGTCGGGTACGGCAATCAGATCGGCACGACCGCCAATCTGGATCTTGCCCTGGCCGTCTGTCAGCCGCAACATGATTGCCGGGTTCTCCGTGAGCATGGAGTAGAGCCTTGCCGCCGGTAGACCGTAACGCGCCGTAACAAACGCCGCTTCGTCCAGCAGATCACCGCAGGCGGTGAGCGGAGAATCGCTGCCAAGCGCAGCATTCTCGAAGTGCTCTAGACATGTAGCGGCCGGAATCGTTCCAAAGAGAAACTCATTGGAGCTGGGGCAGAAGATCAAGCTGACTCCCGCTTCTTTGAGCCTCCCGATCATCTGTGGAGTAACCGCAAGTGCGTGAACAAGGATGGTGGAAGGACGCAACAGGCCTAACGCCTGCAGCATTTCAATCTCTTGTTTCGCTCGCGTGCTTATCCCTTCGGCCGCATGTACGATCAGAATCTCTCCAGAATCGATCGATGCTTCTTCCTGAAGGCCCGCGAAATCGAATGCCGCGGAGTGCACCCAGCGCATCTCTTCCACTACGCTCACTGGAAATTCGGGCTCACGCATCGTATCTGTAATCGGATTGTGATGGCACACCGTTGTTACACCGGACAGCAGATTCCTCAGAGCTCCCCAGTGGATACGAATCTCACGCGGCACACGACGGTGCCGTGCGATGGTCTCGGCATAGCGCACATGAATTGCGCCGGCCCATTCCTGGGCATCGGTATAGCCACCGTCTCCCAATCGCGGAAAGAGGCCAAACTCCAGATGGTCGTGCGCATTGATCAGGCCGGGAAGCAGAAGGTATCCATCGAGGGAGACCTGCGGCATCGGTGCGGGCGAGCTATTGAGGATAGACCGTATATGTCCTTCCCCGATGGTGAGGGTACGTGGCAGCGCATCGTGTGCGGACAGGGCACACCTGGCTCCGGTAATAGCGAGCTCGTTCTGCGGCGTCTCCAGCACGAAATGGAGCAGATACATCACCGGTTCTCCGGCAAGCTCTTCGAAGGCATGCGCTCTACCTCGCTGAGCAAAGATCTCGCGCTCCGCTTCGGAAAATCCAGGTTCCAGATCACATATGCAATGGAATCCCTCGGCTGCAAAGATTCCTCTCAGCTTTTCCAGGCTGATCCGGTTCCAGGCAATTGCTATCTCTTCACCCTGCTGATGGAAGGATCTATTCCATCCTCTCCGCTGTGCCGTATCGGGATGAATGTCGGCCAGGATGATCTGGCCACCCGGACGGAGTAGCCGCCGCATCTCGCTGCAGAAGGCCCCAAGATCGCCTACGTATCCGAGAACGAGGGAACAAAGAACAACATCGATGGACTGTGCGGGGAGAGGAATCGCAATGCAGTCCGCTTGGTGAAGCGTAACGTTGTTTGGGAGCCGTTGTTTCGCCAGCTCCAGCATCTGCGCGGAGTAATCTACAGCGTGAATCCACTCCGGTTGCAGAGTACTTAAAAAGGGAAAATGTCTCCCAGTTCCGCAGCCCGCATCCAGGAGGGTCTTCCCTCGTAACATTGGCAGAAGCTGACGAAGCAGTCTTGCCTCCAGCGCGCAGAATGGGTTTTGGGCCTCGTCGTAGACCGGAGCCCACTCATCAAAAACCTCGGGAGTTGCCGGAGCCGCGATCATAGGCTTTCCCGTTTGGGTTTCCTGAGATCAATGAACCGCTGCGCCAGCACCAGCTCGTGAGGAGCCGTATAGAAACGAAATGTATAGCGCCATGCGCTAAGCGTCTGCAGCAGGTACCGTCCCCAGCGTGGGGCGCGGATATCCTGCACCGTGGGCCAGCGCGAAGCAACAACGATCTCGAAGTTGTCGATCAGACGTTTGGTCTTGTCCTTCATCCACGGTGCACGGGTATCGATGCGAAGAGTGAAATCCATCCACTTCTTCTCGGCCCACTCTCCGGGGCTGGTCGGGAAGCTGATCTTGTCGTCGACATCGCCGTACATGGAACCGCGCTGCGGAGTCGGCGTGTAGTGCTGAATGATGATCTCGGAGTCAGGGTTGATGCGCTTGATCTTGCGGATGAACGCCAGCGTCTCGCGTGTATCGCGCTCCGGGTCTTTTGGGTTGCCAACAACGAAAGAGAACTCCGGAATGATGCCGGCCTCACGTGTCCGACGCGCCATGATCAGCGTCTGTTCGGTGGTGATGCCTTTCTGCATCTCTTTCAGAGCCCAGTCTGAGCCGGACTCGGCGCCGAAGAAGATCATCGTGCATCCCGCACGCCGGATAGCCTGCATCGTCTCATCGCTATAGCGGGACATGATATCGACGCGCGCCTCGCACCACCAGCGCAGCTTCAATGGCGCAATGCGGTCCATGAGTTCCCGGGCTTGCTCTTCGCTCAGGAAGAAGTTCATGTCGTAGAACTGCACTGAGTCGGCGCCGTAGCGATCGACCAGGTGACGCAGAATCGCCTCGGTGCGCGCCGGAGACTCGAACTTTTCGGTTCTACCATAGGCTGCATGCACACCGCAGAAACTGCAGTTGAACGGGCAGCCGATGCTGGCGTGGTGCACTGCTGTGCGTTTGCCGAAGAACGACGGGCGAAGATACTTCTCGACCGGCAGCCGGTGGAATGGAGACCATGGAAAGGCGTCCGGCCCCTTCATCGGGCGTTCCGCGTTATTGCGATGAAAGCCGAACTGGTCCTTGTACGAGAGTCCAAGGATGCTCTCGAACGTGCGCTCTCCACGAAGCGCCTCCAGCAGTTCAAGCAGAGTGTCCTCTCCCTGGCCTCGGACGGCGAAGTCGATGTACTTCGCATTGAGCGTTGCTTCGGGATAGATGGAAGGGAAGTAGCCTCCCCATACGATCGGAATGTGTGGTCGCAGTTTGCGGATCTCGCGGCAGACCTCCATGCCGGCAGCCATCTGCGGTCCAGGCATCACCGAGACGCCGAGCAGTTCCACCCGATGTTTGTCGATCAGGCTGAGGAGTGTGCCCAATGGGTCATCATCAACGTTGCCGTCTACGATCTCATACTCCTCACGACCTTCCAGCACGGCTGCCAGGGCAAGCACGGCGAGAGGAAGCCTGCGGCTTCGAGGTTTTACGGCGCGGGGATGAAAGAGGAGAATCACAGAACCTCCCCGGTCTTCTCGAAGTGCAACAGCATGTGATCTCCAAGGATGCGCAACAGCGGCAACCGGGAGAAGACCCTATCCAGCCGGACAAAAGCCCGTAGGAGAAGAGGGTGTTTCCGTATCCAGGCCTCAACGTAGGATGGCGGTACGAAAAGCCCGATCGCCCTCACTCGGCGCAGCCTGAAGTGTGGCAGGAAGGCTGTGCGAAGCATGTTCAACGTGGGGTAGTAGACATCCACAGGCATCCCCTGCAGCATGGCTTGATGTCTCCCGGTCCATCGGCGAAAGGCCTTTGCGGGTTTGCCATGCAGCAGATACCACGCCGTCTCCCAAAGACAGACGCGTGTCGACAAGCAGAGAACCAGAGGAGAGCCAGGGGTGGTCTGCTCCGCCAGAATGCGAGCCACAGGAGCGAGATCGCGAACGCAATTGAGACCTGAGAAGTTCGAGAACACCCCGTCGAACTCACCTGCAATCTCTCTCAGGTCTTCCGTTGCTACCTGTCTGAACTGCGGATTGTCTCGTGTTCCAAGGTTCTCTCGCCGTATCCGGGCGCAGGCAATCATCCGCTCTGACGCATCCAGAGCCAATACTTTCCAGCCATTCTCTGCAAAACGCAAAGCATCTTCGCCGGTACCGCAGTTCAGTTCCAGAAGCCGTCTTCGCCCCGGAAAGATGCGGAATGCATCCTGCATCACTGCAGACCGCTGTGTCTGCCCGATGAGGCTTTGCGTGAAGTCATCGTCGTACGTATCGGCCATTGCATCGAAAGCCTGGCCGGCTGGGTGTGCCGCAATCATGCCTCTACCTCTGCGGCCGCGTCCATCAGGCCGGTGCGGGCATTGCGTATCTCTTCCGCCAGGCGGCTGACCTCCTGTTCGTCCGGTGCATTGACGCCACGCATCCGGGCGAGAGCCACCTCGCTGCGCAGCAGCTTGTCGGCGAAACTGTAGTAACGGCGTGAGTGGCGGCCGCGAATCTTGATCTCCCGGTCAGAGCTCGTGCCCCATGGTGCAAGCTGAATCAGGTCGTCCTGGATCTTCTTGTAGTACGGCGTTCCTTTGATCGGATAGGAGACGGTGGTGAAGAAGATATCCGGCTGCGTCCTGCTTACGTGCTGGATCGTGGCTTCGATATCTTCCAGCTCCTCGCCTTCGTAACCCCACATCAGGAACATTCCGCTCTCAATACCACGGGTCTTGCTCAGCTCTACGGCGCGCTGCACCTGGTCCAGCTTCACGCCGCGCTGCATGGAATCCAGAATGCGCTGCGATCCGCTCTCCGACCCGATCCAGACGCGGAAGCAGCCCAGCTCGGCCAGCAGATCCATCGCCTCTTCGTTCAGACGGTCGGCTCGGGAGATGCACTCAAACGGAATGCGAAGACCACGGCGCTTCATCTCCGCCGCATACGTGCGTAACCAGGTGTGGTTGATGGTGAAGACATCGTCCGAGACCCAGATCATGTCGGGCTGGTACTCCGAGAGCAGCCACTCCACCTCATCCACCACCAGCAGCGGATCGCGGCGACGATGGGTGTTGCCATAGACCTGGTGGCTGCACCACTGGCAGCGGTAGGCGCATCCGCGTGCCGTGATGAAGTTGACTGAACCTTTGCCGTGGTGTGTACGCCAGGTATCGACGTACTTCTGGATGTTAACCATCTTGCGCGCAGGCCATGGCTGATCGTCCAGGCATTTGATCTGGGCCCGCGGCGGGGTCTGACGAAGCTCTCCGTTTTCGAGGTAGGCCAGGCCATCGATCTTGTTCACCTGATCGAGCCCGCCTGACTGGATGGCAGTCATCAACTCTTCCAGAGTCAGTTCGCCCTCACCCAGGACAACGAACTCCGCGCCTGCATCCAGATACTCTTTGGCGTATGCCCCAGGCTCCGGACCTCCGACGATCGTCCTCCATCCACACTCGCGCGCGATTCGCAGCAGCTCCACGATGTTGCTTCGGGTCATCAGGTTGGCATAGAGGCCCAGCGTTGACGGTGTCCCGGTCTGCAGACGTTCGATCAGGGCAGCCTTTGACGAAAAGGTCGTATCGAAGACCTCGACGTCGAAACCCTTTGCCTGCAGATGCGAGCACAGATAAAGAATGCCCAGCGGGGCATACGGCTTCATGATCTGCAGCTCTTTGGGGTCCTCGTAGAGGAAGTAGCCGTGGGCCAGCAACAGGTCAGGAGTCATATGGCGCCTCCTGCAGGTGTAAGTGCATGGAGCGGCAGAAAACTCGCCGAGTCCTTACCGGAGCGTAGCTGCAGCACATGTTCCACGTCTCTTCGCTCCTGGGGCTCAAGAGCGGCGATCTCTTCCCACATGGCATGTACCTCCTGCTCATTGTTCGAACCGCTCTTCCATCCGCTAACTTCCAGATGCAACGCATCGCGAATCGTGCGATAGAAGCTATCGGAATACGCACCGGAGAACATGACGCACAGGTCGTCGCTGTCCTTCCAGTTACGCTTTGCCGCGAGCTCGGCCTGAACGCGCTCGTAGAAGACCGTTCCGGGCAGGGGATAGGAGATGCTGACACCGATGTCATCCGGACGCGTGGCCCGAACCAGAGCAAGCGTCTCCAGCAGCTCCTGCCATCCTTCCCCGGGATAGCCAAGCTGCAGGAAGAAGCATGCCTTGATGCCCGCGGCGCGAAGATGAGTCCTTGCCGCGACTACATCCGAGACGTGAAGACGTTTGTCCATCGCATCCAGAACCTTCTGCGAGCCCGATTCAACGCCCATCCAGACCTCGGCACATCCGCTTTCAGCCAGCAGGGCGACAACGTCTTCCCGCAGCAGGTCGGCTCTCGCCTGAATCTTGTAAGGAATGACAGCATCGTAGGTGCGTACCCACTGAGCGAAGTCCTGCAGCCAGTGCCGGTTGAGGGCAAAGATATCGTCACTGAACCAGATGTGTTCGGCACCGTGATGCTGCTTCAGATCACGCAGCTCCTGTGCGACATCGGCCGCAGGGCGAAGCTGATACTTGTTACCGGAGATTGGCTTTGCACACCAGTTGCAGGAGTAGGGGCAGCCCCGGCTGGCGACGACATTCGCAGAGAAATGCCCATGGGCGTCGGTCCAGGCATCGCGGTAGAGGCTCATGTCAATGAGGTCACGCGCCGGCAGCGGCATCTTCGACCAGTCGGTGTTACGAACCGGGCTACTGCCGCTGCGGTGAACCGAACCCGCCGCATCCTCCCAGATCAAGCCTGGAATTCCAGATGGATCCTGTCCTGCAAGGATGGCTCGGCACAACTCAGTGAGCGTGTTCTCTGCCTCTCCCGTCAGGATGTAGTCCACCCCGGCCTTCAGGTACTCTTCCGCGAAGTCAGTCTCGTCGGAACCATGTGCGACGACGACCGCTCCCGCCCCCTTCCCCAATCGCGCGATCTGCTGTGCCGTCTGTCGCATTGAGAGCAGGCACATCTTAGAGAGAAAGTTGAAGTCATCCTCGTAAATCACTACAACCTTTGGATTTTCCAGTCGAAGCGTGGCCTTCATGCCGTGAACCGGATTCTGCAGCGTCGTATCGAAGACCTTCACCGAGGCGCCGGACTCCCGCAACGCTGCGGCAGCATAGAGGGTGCCTAAGGGGGCGTAGGGCTGCATCTTCCGCAGTTGCTTCGGATCGTTCGCCAGGTGATAGGAGTGAGTAAGAAGTATGTCTGTCATCGTGGGGACTCCGTGCTAACACGCGGCTGCCTGGTCAGGAAGTTCCTGGCCGGTCACCAACGATCTGCGGGATGCAAGTGGTCCAGAAAGTCTGGAGGCCCAGAGCTCCCAGGGAAAGCCGTAATGGCTTGAGCGAACGCGCCAGCTTACTGTGCGTTTGAATAGCTGGCGAAGGACAGCAGTCTTCAAGGGCTCCTTGTCGTGCCGGCGGTGAACCTGACCGTTCAGCAGGAAATAGTCCGTCATCCGCCTCAGGCGTTCGAGTTCCTCTCCTTGTAGCCATGGCAGGGCATTGACGCTGAGCGGCAGCTTGATCCATTCCTCCAAGGTCTGCGGCGCCCTCACTCCCAGCTCGCGAAGCTGCGGCCAGATGGGGATGCCGGGATAGGGGGTAAACAAATTTGGGGAGAACTGGACATTGTTGTACTGTTCCACGATGTCACTCATCGTCTGGAAGGTAAGTACCCTGTCTTCTTCTGTTTCCCCGGGATAGCCGAATATCAGGTTGAAGTTAATCTTGATGCCGGAGACGTGCGCTTTGCGTGCTGTCTCGTACATCTCGTCGACGCGCTGGTGGCGCTTGTTCATCAGCTTGAGGACACGCTGCGAGGTTGACTCAGTACCGAAGCCCATCACCTTTACGCCGCTATCGGCCAGGAGTTGCACTTCGTCCTGGGTCATGCGGCAGAGGAAATCGGTCGACGCCTGGAAGGTCCATTGGAACCGAACTCCGGAGTTGACGATCCCACGTGCGATCGCGAGAGCCCGTTTTACGTCCACGGGGAAGTTCGAGTCGAGCAGAGCGACCTCGTCGATCCGGTACATCCGAACCAGATCGACGAGCTCACCCACCACCCGGTCCGCGTCGTAGGCATTGAAGCGTCGCCGGTATACCACCATGTCGGTGCAGTAGTTGCATGCGTACGGGCAGCCAACGCTGGTGGCGTAGGCCAGCTTGCGATGTCCGTTGAGTGGCTCATAGGCATCGAAGTCCGCCAGGTCGTAGGCGGGCGGCGCGAAGCTGCCGATGGGAGCGACGGTGCGCTCGGGATTCTCGATAATCTCGCCGTCTTGCTTCCAGTGGATGCCTGCGATGGGGCCAACCGAATTGCCTTGGGAGAAAGCCTGGGCGAGCTCCAACATGGTCAGCTCTCCCTGTCCTCGCACAACGACATCGACGTACGACTCGCGGACGGTCTGTGCCGGTTCCAGCGAGGGATGCCACCCGCCAAAGACCACCGGAAGTTCGGGGCGAGAAGCCTTCATCGCCTTTGCCGCGGAGATAGCTCCGCGAATCATCGGCCCGGTCAGCACGGAGATCCCAACGCAGACAGCATCGGCACTCTCCGCCACGATGCGCTGCAGGTAGTCCTTGTGAATGCAGGCATCGATAATGCTGACCCTGAAGCCCGCATCACGTAAGACTCCGGCGAGCGCCAGAAGGCAGAGCGGAGCTCCGAGCGGCGGACCGTCATAGGGCGGATAGAACAACACCACCTTGTTCCGGCCGGGCGATGGCCGTGGTGAACTATGCGCCGGGGCCGGGCGGATGGCGCTGGCTGGCAGCACGTTCAGCATGCCGCTGCCTCCGCCGGGGTGCGCGCAAGCCGCTTGGCATCCACAGCTGGCTTTCCTTTGGGAATCCGCTTCTTGAGCTTGTTGTTCAGCCAGATGTCGACGGGGAAGCGATACGCATCGTGATCCAAACGCCAGCGGGCTGGGAAGGAGATTGCCTTCTGGGCCAGCCGGATGATCGGCGGACGCGTGTCGGCGGCGATGGGGATGCGATTGAAGGCCAGCCGCAGGTACTCGCGAGTATCCTGAAGCCGTTTATGGTCCTCGCCCTTCAGCCAGGGCAGCTCGGTGTAACGGGGGAAGAAGTCCGCCCAGCCTTCCAGCGTAGTCGGCGGCTCAATGCCGATCTCGGCCGTGCGTTTGAAGATCGGCGAGCCCGGGTAAGGCGTGAAGATGTTCGTCCAGAACTCTGCGCCTGGAAACTTGCGGCAGACATCGAGCATGAACTCGACGGTCTCGCGGCGTTCCTTCGCTCCCTCGCCGGGGAAGGCGAAGATGATGTTGAAGGAGGGACGGATGCCCGCCTCCAGGCAACGCGCTGCGCTCTCGTAGATGGATTCGAAGTCCTGGAAGTCTTTGTTCATCGCCTTCAGGATCGTGGGGGCGCATATCTTCCAGCGACAGCCTTGCCACCAGATTCGTCGTGGCCTGGATGCTCCAGGTGTAATGCGAGTTCTCGCGAACCAGGCCCTCGGCGATGCCGCGTGCCCGGTCAAGATCGACGAGGAAGTTGTCGTCGACGACCCAGATCATCTCCAACGCATAGCGCCGGCTTAGATCGACGGTTTCTTCGACAAATTGTTCTGGGGGGAGGGCATTCCACTTCCTTCCGTAGACGCCGCCGTTGGTGCAGTAGGCGCAGTTGAAGGGGCAAGCAAGGCTGGAGGTGTACATTGCCCAGCGGCGGCCGCAGGAGCGCTCGTAGGCATCGAAGTCCGCCAGGTGATAGGCCTTTGGCGGCATCTCCACGATGGGGCGTAGCGCCCTCTCCGGCGTGAAGATGATACGGCCGTCGCGCTTGAAACCGATGCCTGCAATCAGGTCGGGAGCCGAGCCACTGCTGAGGTGCTGCACCAGCTCAAGCATCGCGTCTTCGCCCTGTCC
>JAEKKE010000309.1 GCA_019510535.1 Acidobacteriota bacterium | reverse complement strand
GTCTTGATCAGCGCCTGCAGGCTGTTGAAGTTTTCGCCGCCAGCGCTGGTCACCTGGCGGATCTGTCCGAAGTTCGGGAATTTGCTGATGTACGGCCGCTTCTGCTGGATCGGCAGGAAGCCATTCACAATCGGCGTCGTGCTCAAACCGGCACCTAACTGTGTCTGGTTGAGATCGTAGGCATTGAGCAGGTGCTTGCCCTGCGTGCCCACATAGCCCACCTGCGCAATCATATTCTTGCCGAGAGCCTTCTCCACATTGAGTGAATAGTTCGCGGTGTTCGCGGTCGTAAAGTTCGGATCGACCGCCGCGATGCTGGCCACCGGACACGTCGCCGCAGTCGAACCGGTACATGCACCCGGAAGTTTCGGACTCGTCGGGAAGATCGATCCCTGCGAAGACGCAATCAGCTCGCCGAGGTTCGGGTTTGTCAGCGACTGGTTGTACAGCGGCTTGGTTCCAGCGGGATTGCCGAGCAGGCCATTGCTCGAAAGCCAGGTGTTCGTCGATGGTGTGTCGTAGTACAGCCCGAAGCTGCCGCGCAGCAGCGTATCCGTCAAACCCGGTACCTGCCAGGAGAAGCCCACGCGCGGAGCCAGTTGCAGCGACGATGCTTTGTACGGCTCCGAGACATCCTGACCCACCACCGCGAGTCCGCCCGTCGGCGCAAGTGCACTTGCCCCAACGTCGGGCCGGAAGACCGTCAGGTCCTTCTGGTTATCGCCGATCGGCGAAAGATAATCCCAGCGCAGACCGAAGGTCAGATTCAGGCGGCTGCTGACCTGGTAGCCGTCCTGCACATACAGATTGAAGTTGTTGACGCTGGCGATACGATCCAACACGCCGTTAACCAGTGTGGACGTATTCGATTCGAGCTGCAGATAATCCGCCAGTGCACGCAGGCCGCTGTCCACCGCCGTAGAGACGCCGTTGTACGTAAAAGTGGAAGGATATGCCGTACCGACGTTCGCGCCATTCGCAGCCGCGAATCCGCGATTGCCGCTGAAGCTGAAGTTGCCACGCGTACCGCCGTTGCCGCCGGCGCCATTGCCTACCTCGTAGATCTGCGTGCGGCGATACTCTCCACCGGTACGGATCTGGTGTTTGCCGAAGGACATTGACACGATATCCGACAAATGTCCGCTGAAATCATGACGCGATGAGAACGGGCTCTGCCCCGTCGAATCGAACCCGGAAATGCTCAGCGTAGGCGCGCCCTGCACATTTCCGGGCCCAAGACCAACGATGAAGCCGGCCTTCGATGCATCCACATTTGGATTAGCATCGCTGAACGGCTGGTTGAAGTAGTCCACGCCGGCAACGATCTGGTTGGTAATCTTTGCGTTGACCTGGGAGTTGAGAATCACCGCAATGTTGTGGACGTGCATACCAGCTACCTGGTAGTACCAGGGATTCTGGCTGCCCTTCGGCGCTGTCTGGCTGCCCTGTCCCCAGTACCAGCGTGCCGAAAGCTTATTCTTCGCATTGATGCTCTGGTCGAGCTTGAGCATCAGGTTGTTACTGTAACCATGCTGTGCCGCGTTGGTGGGCAGATAGTTGTTCGGGCTCGCCGGTCCGGTCAGCATCGACGGTTGCCACAGCGTATTGATCAGCCCCAAAGCAATCGGGCTGGGCTTGATATTTTTCGTCGCCAGCAGCGCCGTCGCCTTCGCCACATACGCCGTCGAGGGCTCGGTAAAAGTATTGGTCGACTGCGACAGAATGTAGCCCTGCCGCTCATAGGTCAGGAAGTAGAAGGTCTTGTCCTTGAAGATCGGCCCGCCGAGCGATCCGCCGAATTCATGAAAGCGAACCTTCGACTTACCGTACGGGGCCAGGCCGGAGCTCGCCCGCGATATGTTGGTTGCCCGCAGAAACGGATTCATCGCCGCGAAGAACTCATTGCGGTCGTAGTAGTACAAGCTTCCATGAAGCTGATTGGTGCCTGACTTGATCACCAGGTTCACCGATGCTCCGGCGAACTTGCCGGACTCAGCGCCGCCCTGCGTCTGTGCTGAGAACTCTTCGATGGCATCAATCGGAATCAGGGTTCCGGGAACTCCACCGACACCGCCCTGGTTCGCGGCCGATCCGTTGTTCGCCGGATCGTTGTTATCCACGCCTTCGATCATGTAGTTGATGCCCGCACGCCCGTTCACGCTACTGGTGCCCGTGGCTCCCGGCAGCAGATTCACCATCGCCGTAAAGCTGCGGCCATTCAAAGGAATGTTCTGCACTTCTTCTTTCGGGATGGTGTAGGTCTGCACCTGCGTGGTGGTATCGAGCGTCAGCGCGGCGGCATCTACCTCAACCACCGTTGTGTTCTGGGCAACCGTCATCTTCGCCGGTAGATCGAAGATCGAGCCGGCAGAAACGCGCACTTTATCGATCTTCATGCTGGCGAAGCCGGGAAAGGCAATGGTCACGGTATAGTCGCCCAGCGGAAGGTCTTGAATGGAATATGTACCGGCGCTGGACGAGACCGTGCCATAGGTCTGCGCGGTAGCTCCGTTCTTTACGCTGATGGTTGCGCCCGGAATCACAGCTCCGGACGTGTCCGTGACAATACCGGAGATGCCTCCACGAAATGTACTTTGAGCAACACCGACACTGGCGAGAAGAGACACGAATACTGCAAAGAGAAGACGACGCATAGCAAATGCCTCACAAAATTGAAATCTGTTGTGTACGTCTGGAACCCGGCGCGAAGAGACACGTCCGCCGCGTCCCCGGATAGGGATCTACCCGGAAGCGGACCGAGCCACTTCCATCACTGCTCTATTGGTTTTGAGTGAATGCAGTGTGTCACGAAGACAGCGTGTTACCACCCTGCAGTTTTGTAATGAATTGTCACAGGTTCGTTACACAAAGCCGTCCGCTCGCTTGCCCGCCCCGTGAAAGTTCAGTGACAGATCGCGCTGACTAAGGCTTCCCTAAGATCAATCGCTTAGAAATGCACCATTCCATACTGGAAAGGCAGATTTCCATGCGACATGCGATCCCCGTGCTTTCGTGCAGCCTGATCTTCTCCCTTGCTCTCCATGCACAGGAGGAAGAAGGCAAGCGGAAGTTCCCAGCGCCCGAAAGCCTCTCAACCGACTCCCTCATCAGCCAGCCCGGCCCCAGCTTCACCGTCTCCGACAGCGATGTCAGCCGATCGCCAAGAATCATCGTCTACGGCGATCAGCGATTTACCGACCCCACCAACACCAAGGTCACCAGCCCACAGGCTCGCCGCCTGCTGGTCGGCAAGATCGCCAAAGAACGTCCCGACGCTGTGCTGATGAGCGGAGACGTTCCCTACAGCGGCGACGTCGTCAACGACTACCAGGTCTTCCATGATGAAACGAAGATCTGGCGCGACGAGAAGCTGCATATCTATCCCTCGCTCGGGAACCACGAGTTTC
>JAEKKE010000308.1 GCA_019510535.1 Acidobacteriota bacterium | reverse complement strand
GCAACGACGAAGGCAAGACCTGGTCAAAGGTAGAGAAGCTGCCCGCCGGCCTGATCGGCCCGGTGCGCGCCAAGCCCCTTATCCTGGCCGATGGAACCATCGTCGCCGGCAGCTCGATTGAGAGTGCCGCGGGCTGGGCCGCGTGGATTGAACGCTCAACCGACAATGGCAAAACGTGGGCAAAGATCGGTCCCATTACTGTTTCGGACTCGCTCGATCTACCGACCGCGGAGTCGAAGGCAGCACAGGCACTTGGGAATGTCGCCAAAGGCGAAGGTGTCAATGGAACTGACGAAAAGCTCTATCCGCCGCCATCCACCAACATCGGCATCATTCAGCCGGCGATTGTGGACATGGGGAAGAAGCATCTTCGCCTGTACGCACGCAGTCACAGCCAGGCGTCCCGCATTGCTGTAGCCGACTCGATGGATAACGGCGCCACCTGGACACAGGCGCGCTATATCGATCTGCCGAACCCCAGCTCCGGCATCGATGCTGTACGACTGAACGACGGCCGCATCGTGATGATCTACAACCACAGCTATAACCGCAGATCGCCTATCAACCTGGCGGTGAGCACGGACGGTGAACACTTCCGGATGTTCAAGGTACTGGAACAGGGACCATCCCAGTACAGTTACCCCGCCATGATTATTGACTCGAACGGCGATCTGCAGATCACCTACACCTGGCGCCGCCTCACGATTCGTTATATGAAGGTTCCGGCAAGCGAGATCCCGAAGAATTAGGGCATAAACAGATTTGGCGAGCCACGATACTCGTCGCCGCTTTCTTCGCAGCTTCATCGCGCTATGCGCGACCGTCTCTTTTGTTTGTCATTTCGCAGCGAAGCGGAGAAATCTGCTGTTCAAGATCGCCGATCACTGGCAGAGAAGCAGATTTCTCCGCTCCTTTCGGTCGCTGCGAAATGACAAAACAAAATGGCCCCATATTGGTAAGCTCGATTTCACTGCAGAGTTATAGAGCGGGCCTTCAGCCCTTCACCCTACAAGGCCCAACAAAACCTGGGGCGTTGCCCCAGGCTGGTATGGAACGCGCCTTCAGCGCTGAGATCTATGGCGCCTTTTTGTTTGTCATTTCGCAGCGAAGCGGAGAAATCTGCTGTTCAGGGACCCAAGGTATCGGCAGAGAAGCAGATTTCTCCGCTCCCTTCGGTCGACCACCCCAACCAGCAAGCTGTTCGGGGACCGCGGCGCTGCGAAATGACAAAACAAAATGAGGCCCTAAGCCGTACGCCGCACACGCTTCACAGCATCGGCCGAAGGCCGGCCGAGCTCCAGCACCGATTCCCTGAAGCATTCTTTCGCGATGCGGCAGAGCAGCAGCGATTGCTGCCAGCGGTCGAACTCCTCACGTGCCTCTGCAGGAATGCCGCGTGGAGGCAGCAATTCCGGTGCAAAGGTCAGGAAGGGCTGACGTGTTGTCTCTGACGTAAGGAAGCCTCGAAACACGCGCCTCCACAGAGCGCGGAAATGGGCGATGCCGGGATGGATATCGATGTCGCCGCTTCCGAGGTTGACTTGCATCGTCTCAGAATCGCCGATGCGGCCATGAAGAAAACGCACACTGCCGAGAAGATGCTGCAGAAACGCGACCTTCTCTTCAAAACCACCAAAGACCATCTCCTGGCCGGTATACCAGTGCGAGAAGTCCCCGTTGAACTCCAGCATCGGAAAGCGGCGGTGAAATGTCACGGCTCGCCACATATCCTGAAAGAGCGTTGCGCGCCGCGTCTCCACATAGAGCGGCACACTGTACTTGACGGAGGCGTTCAGCACAGCTTCAATCAGGCGCACAGCCACATCATCCTCTTCCAAACCTGTGCCGAGACCGACCGTAACACTTTCCAGACCGGCCAGCCGCGCCTCTGAGGCGAGACGAATGGCGTCGTGCCCACTTTTGACGTGGCCGGTACCGGCTGCTCCGAGACCAAGATTCAGCGCCTGTTCCAGCTCAGGCCCATGCAGCGGATCGTGAAACTGCACGCCTTCGTAACCCGCATCGCGAATAGCCTGCATGGCTCCATAGGGGAAGGGACCCATGCCGGGAAGTGCATAGACGGGGAAGTAGCAGCGGAGATGGCGTTGCGGGGTCAAAAGCGCATCCCTCCGGGAAGCAGGTGAGCGGGAATAGTACATCAGCCCGGTGACGGTTGCCTACGGAGAAGCAAAGGAATTTTTCCTCATCTGAAAAAGCAAAAGGTGCGCCGGGAAGGCGCACCTTTTATTGGTTTCTTGTTACTGCACGTTGAGTGTTACCACCACCGAGTGCGAAAGCGAGCCACTGGTCGAAGTCACCGTATAGGTGTAAGCCCCCGCTGGTGTTCCGAGAGGATTAGTAGACGGCTTGTTGTCACCGCATCCTATCGCTGCGAAGGTTACGCCGAGCAGTACCAGCAACAGACCAGCCTGCCGCGCGAAACGGCGTGTGCGTCCGGCAAACAGCATCACGATGGCGCCAAATGTAATGCTCAGTGCTATGCCGATTCCAGAGCGAGAGCCAATCGCCACACCGCTCGCGACATTGCGCGTCGTGGTGGTGAAGGTCACGTTCTGTGTTGTCGTGCCGGTCAATGGGAAGTTGGCCGGTGTGTTACACACCACACCCGGTGCGGGCTTCGTCAGGGCACAGCTAATGCTGACGGTTCCGCTGAATCCGCCCATTGCTGTAAAGGTCAGCGGCAGTGTCGCCGTATCGCCGGCCGAAACCGTAAGCGAGACTGATGTACCGGAGCTTCCGGTGGAGCTGAAGTCGGTACCCGCGCCGCTGAGCTGAATCGTGAAGGTCTGTCCTCCATTGGTCTTCAACGTCAACGTTCCGGTACGCGCTCCAATTCCAGCCGGGGTAAAGGTCACGTTCACACCGCAGGTGCTGTTGATGGCTGCACCTATGGTGTTGCAAGTGGTGGAGTAGGCAAAGTCTCCGGTGATGGTTCCGCTGGTCACCATCAACGTTGCTTCGCCTGTATTGGTAAGAACGAGATTCTGCCCAGCCGATGTCGACCCGAGATTGACTGCTCCAAAGCTCACCGAAGCAGGCGTGATGGTACCGCTCAGCACCGCCGAAGGAAGTGCGAAATAGCCGTTCACCGGATCGTGATCCGAGGCGCGGAAGGCAGTGGTCCCGTCGGCATAGTTCACCAGCGGCTGATCGGCATTGATATGGGCCACCTCCACGCGAGCTCCGCCGACCAGGTCCTGCGTTGCAACGATATGATCCAGCACCTGCGCGCTTCCGAATTCGCTGTACGTCCAGCGCTCAGAGGCAGGACGCAGCGTGACGTGCTCCCCGTTGACCTGTGCCGCCTGGATGATCTTCGCCAGCGACTCCGCCTGCAGCTCTTTCTTATAGCGGGTGTAGTTGCTCGCATCTTCAATACCGGAAAGCGAACGCAGGTGATTGACGATCACGGTCACCGGGTAATCCTTCACACCCGTGCCGCGAACGATGCCCGCCTTCAATACGAACGCGGGACGGTCATTGAGTGTGGTGGTGGAGTTATCGACCGGGCTCTGGAAGGTCTCGTTTTGTCCCATCTGCTGCGTGCTGGTCACGTGAACCTTGCTCGCCTTCACCAGGAAGCCGGTGGAGATGCCACCGATGTCCGAGGTGTAGGTACCGGCGCTCGCTGAGACGCCATAACCGGCATACCCCGGATCCGCGATATTCAGCGTGGGAGCCAGCGTCGAGATCTTCGCTGCAATGGCCTTGGCCACGTCCTGGTTTTCGATCTCTTCCAGACCGACGATATCGGGCGCCTTCAGGTTCTGCAGAATACCCATCGCGATCTTGGTGATGCGCTTGTCAAAAGCAGTGGAGCTCAAGTTCACAGCCGAGGATGTCTTCACCGACTGCGAGACCGGATCGTAGTACTTGTTGTCGCT
>JAEKKE010000147.1 GCA_019510535.1 Acidobacteriota bacterium | reverse complement strand
CGCAATGAGGGTCGCGCCATCCTGTTCTCGACGCACCGCATGGACCAGGTAGAAAAGATGTGCGATGCCATCTGTCTGATCTCTCGAGGTAAGGAGGTCCTGAGCGGAACCATGCGTGAGGTGAAGTCGCGGTATCCACGCAACCGCGTGCAGATGACCTTCGAGGGAGATACGGGCTTCCTGCGCAATCCGGGGATTGAAGAGGCGAAGCTCTATAACGGTTCGGCTGAAGTCAGGTTGAAGGATGAGAGCGGAGCACAGCAGCTTCTTGCGCAGGCAGTGAGCGCCGGGACGCGCATTACCCGTTTTGAAGTGATGGAACCGACTCTGGAAGAGATCTTTATTCAGGAAGTCAGCGCAGGAGGCAATGTCGATGCCTAGCAATATATTTCTCATCGCCAAGCGCGAGTATCTGGAGCGCGTCCGCACCAAGTCCTTTCTGGTTACGACGTTGCTGATTCCGTTGTTGATGGGTGGAGGAATCCTGTTCTCCATAGTTAAGTCCAGGCATTCGAAAGCTGCGTCGCATATCGCCGTGGTTGCGGCCGATACCGACCTCGCGTTGGCGCTGCAGGATGAGTTGGAGCACGGCAAGGATTCTGCCATGCAGGTGGATGTCATCTCCCCGCCAACGGGCAATACCCGCCAGGCGGTCGTGGACGAGACCGCAGAAAAGCAGATCGATGGCTTCGTTTGGATCGATGTGAATCAGAGCAAGCCGAAGGCGACCTATACCTCGATAAGCACCGCCGACATTTCGACAATGCAGACGATTGAATCGGCTTTGCGCCGCGCCATTGTGCGTGAGGGTATGCAGCGCAAAGGCGTGGATGCCGGAGAGATCAAGCTGATGATGGCGCCCGTGGATCTGGAAACGGAAACCATCAGGAATGGCGAGATCTCGAAGTCGGATACCATGACCGCATTCTTTGGAGCCTACGTCCTGTTCTTCCTGATGTACATGGCGGTAATGCTTCATGGCATGAATGTGGCTCGCTCGATCATTGAGGAGAAGACCTCGCGTGTCTTTGAAGTCATGCTGGCGACGGTACAGCCGCAGGAGATGATGGCCGGCAAGCTCCTCGGTGTAGGTTCGGTCGGCCTGACGCAGATCGGGGTCTGGGTGTTGGCGGCGCTCGGTTTGTCGGCGGCCCCGATGGCCTCGGCAGTAGGCGCAGGTGCCATCCACATCAGCTTCTCGGCGGGGCAGATTATTGCGTTTATCGGCTACTTCGTGATGGGCTTCCTGCTGTACTCCGGCATGGCCGCTGCAATCGGAGCAATGGTGAACTCGGAGCAGGAACTGCAACAGTTCAACATGGTGATCGCGCTCCCGATGGCGGTATGCATGTTTGTGCTGGTGCCGGTGATCTCGAATCCGAACTCGCCCTTCTCACGCATCATCTCGCTGATTCCTACGTGCACGCCGCTGATCATGTATCTGCGCATCGCGATCTCGAATCCGCCGTGGTACGACATTGCGGCGTCGGTGGTGATTCTGCTGGCAACCATCTACGGTGTGCTGTGGCTTACCGCCCGCATCTATCGCGTCGGCATCCTGATGTACGGCAAACGGCCGACACTGCCCGAGATTCTGAAGTGGCTGAAGTACAGTTAGGAATTGAATGATGGAATAAGGGAATCATTAACAAACAGCAAAGGCCTCCGGTTCAGGAGGCCTTTGTTATTCAATCATTCGATTATTCAATTATTTGATATCTCTCCAATTGTTGCCTACGCCGGTGTCGGCGACGAGTGGAACCTTGAGCTCGATGACGCTTTCCATCTCGTGCTTAACCATGGCTTCTACCTCTTTGGCTTCTTCCGGGGGAACATCGAAGAGCAGTTCGTCGTGTACCTGCAGAGTCATCTTCGTCTTCAGTTGACGACGGGAGAGCTCTGCATCGATGTGCAGCATGGCGACTTTGATGAGATCGGCGGCCGTGCCCTGCAGCGGTGTGTTAACGGCAGTGCGTTCGGCGAAGCCGCGCATATTGGCGTTGCGTGACTGGATATCCGGAATAGGACGCACGCGGCCAAAGAGCGTTTTGACCTTCTGCTCTTCGCGTACGGTCGCCAGCACGCCGTCGATGAAGGCGCGAACCCCCTTATAGCGGTCAAAGTAACGCTCGATGTAGAGCTTCGCTTCTTTTTGTTCGATCCCGAGCTGTGCCGCCAGACCGAAAGGAGAGATGCCGTAGACGATGCCGAAGTTGACTGCCTTGGCCCGGTTACGCGTCTCCTTGTCCATCGTCTCGGGGTCTACGCCAAAGACCTCACTGGCGGTGAGCGTGTGGATGTCTTTGCCCGTGCGATAGGCGTCCACCAGCAGAGGATCATCCGAGAAGTGAGCCATCAACCGGAGCTCGATCTGCGAGTAGTCGGCCGAGAGCAAGACATTGCCGGGAGCCGCAATAAATGCGGCGCGGATCTCCCGTCCCAATGCGGTACGAGTGGGGATGTTCTGCAGGTTGGGATTGATGGAGGAGAGCCGGCCGGTCGCTGTGCCTACCTGGTTGAAGGTTGTATGGATACGGCCTTCGTTGTCGGCGAGCTGCGGCAGCTGGTCAAGATAGGTGGACTTCAGCTTTGCAAGCTGGCGGAACTCAAGGACCAGGCGGGGGACTTCGTGGTGCTCTGCGAGCTCTTCCAGAACGTCCTGCGCCGTAGAGATAACCTTGCCCTTGCCGTACTTCAATGGCTTGGGCAGCGCCATCTTGTTGAAGAGCACATCGCCGAGCTGCTTGGGTGAGTTGATATTGAAGCGATGGTCGCTGGTCTCGTAGATACGATCGCTGAGCGAATCAATCTCGACCGCAAGACGGGAAGACATATCGCTCAGAACTTTGCGATCAATGCGTACACCGGCACGCTCCATCTTGAGGAGAAGCGGGACGAGCGGCTTATCGATCTCGTCATAGACCTTCATGGTTTCAGCCTGGGTGACGTCGTCCCGCATCGGCTTTGCGAGGCGAAGAACGGCGTCGGCAGACTCGACCAGTAACGTGTTTGGATCTTTGCCGAGAGCGCGATTGGAGAAGCGCGCCGCAATGTCAGCCAGCGTATGTGAGCCGTGCGTTGGATTGATGAGATAGCTGTAGAGCATCACATCATCCACCACGCCACGTAATGCAAAGTCACAGGATTCGATCGCGCGCAGAGTCGACTTGAGATCATGTACAGACTTAGGAACGCTCTCATCTTCGAGCAAAGCTTTAAGTGGTTGTGCTTCTGGGCGCGCCATATCGACAAAGGTCACATCGTGGCCTTCCACGGCAAGGCCGAGGCGCAACGATTGTGAAGAAGGCGGAATGGGTGCCGCTGGGGCTACCGGAGGTGGTACAGCGAAGAGACTGCCGGTCTCAGGAGGTGGAGGTTCAACTTCGTCCTCCTCGGGCACGCTGACTTCGGAAGCAATAGCTGCGGCATTCTCGAAAACTGCGAGAGCAAAGCCTTTTTTTGCAGAGGTAAGCAAGGCTGCGAGCTGCTCCGGCGTCGGGTCGAGGATGTAGGTCGCCGGTTTGGCATCTTCCGGCGGAGCGAGCTCCTTGAGCAGGGTCGTGAACTCGAGTTCAGTAAAGAGCTCGCGGCAGGCGATCGGGTCAATCGCTTGTGTCTCCATTGCAGCAAGGTCGTACTCTACAGGCACATTGGTGTGAATAGTGACCAGCTCTTTGCTGAGCATGATGTTGTCGCGATTGTTCTGCAGACTCTCGCGATAGGTCTTACGCTTCACCTCTTCAGCACGATCGAGCGCGGCTTCCACCGTACCGAACTGCTGGATCAGTTCCACCGATCCCTTGTCGCCGATTCCAGGAGCACCCGGGATATTGTCGACCGAGTCGCCCCGCAGGGCCATCACATCGATCACCTGCTGCGGCGGTACCCCGAGCGTCTCCTCGACTTTCTTCGGATCGAGGATGAGGTTGTCTTTCGTCGGATTGAGGATCAGCACGTCATCGTTGACGAGCTGCATCATGTCCTTATCCGAGGAGACGACATAGACCCTGTATCCCTGCGCTGCAAACTTGCAGGAGAGTGTGCCGATCACATCGTCGGCTTCGAAGCCCTCGTGGAGCAGGACAGGGATGCGAAAGGCCTCCAGGGAGCGGCGGATATAAGGCATCTGCTGCAGCAGGTCAGGCGGCGTCTCAGTCCGCGTGGCTTTGTAGCCGGCGTAGTCGACCTCTTCAAACTGCTGCGTTTTGATATTCCACTTACGAACGGCCTTCATCTCGCGGGCGCGCTCGTCGCGAAAAACGGGGCCGGGCGGATCGTAGATTGCGGCGAGGTACTTCGGCTGGAAGTCGCGGCGCAGCTTATTAATCATGTTCACGAAGACATACGTCGCCGCCGTGGGAATGCCGGTACGCGTGGACATGGGGCGTTGCCGCTGCATGGCATGGTAGGCGCGGAAGATGAACGCCATTGCGTCCAGCAGGTAGATTGCGGGTTTCTGCTCGTCAGCCATCCTTAGAAGGATACGCGTTCCCGAGTTGCTGGTTGCTAGTTCCTGGTGGCTAGTTGACTTGAGCTCAGGCGATGAACATGCAGTCGCCGTAGCTGAAGAAGCGATAGCGCTCCGCTACGGCGTGGTGGTAGGCGCGGAGTACGTTTTCGCGGCCTGCGAAGGCGCTTACCAGCATCAGCAACGTCGATTGCGGCAGGTGGAAGTTGGTCAGCAGGGCCTGGACGAGTTTGAACTCCGCCCCCGGCGAGAGGAAGATATTTGTCTCTCCGGAATGAGGTTCAAGCGAGGTGCGGGCGCAGTGTTCCAGGGTACGGACCGTTGTAGTGCCGGCCGCAACAATCCGTCTGCCTTCCTGTTGTGCAGACTGGATGGCGCGCGCCGTCTCTTCCGGCAGAGTGTAGTGCTCGGTGTGAAGTCTGATCTCTTCCAACCGTTCCACGCGTACCGGCTGAAAGGTTCCAAGGCCGACGTGCAGCGTGATGGTAGCGATCTGGACTCCGCGGCCTTTGATCTCATCCAGCACGCGGGGCGTGAAGTGCAGACCTGCGGTCGGCGCAGCCGCCGAGCCTGGCTGCTGGTTGTAGACCGTCTGATAGCGTTCGCGGTCTGCGGCGTCATCAGGTCGGTGCATATAGGGCGGCAATGGAATATGGCCGATGCGATCGAGGCGCACGAAGAAGTCATCGACCGGTGCAAAGCGTAGCGTACGTTCGCCGAACTCACCAGCGTCAATCACTTCGGCCTGAAGCTGGTCGGCGAAGATAAGTGTTGTCCCCACGCGAACCTTCTTGCCAGGGCGAACAAGAGCCGTCCACTCCAACGGTGCAGTCTGCTGGGTGAGCAGCACCTCAATCTGTCCGATAAAGCCGGCGCGCGTGGCATAGAGACGCGCTGGAATAACGCGGCTGTTGTTCAGTACCAGGAGGTCCCCGGGCTGCAAGAGTGAGGGCAACGAACGGAAGCTGTCATCACGAAAAGCGCCGGTATTGCGATCGAGCACGAGCATGCGCGAAGCATCGCGTTCGGGCAGAGGCTGCTGCGCGATGAGCTCCTCGGGGAGATGGAAGTCGAAATCGGAGACCAGCATCTAGAGGTCTCCTGTGTGCGGTTTGGCCATGCGCACCGCCTCATCGAGCGCTGCCTGTGTCGCTTCTGGCGTGGGAATATCTGAGGTATGCGACGGCCAGGTGACAGCGACACGGCTGAAGGGTTTGGGGATGAGGAAGCGGTCCCAGGAACGCAGCACCCAGGCGCGTTGCGGCTGCAGATGAAATGCGCCAACGTTGGTCCCGACTCGATTTGCGAGCGCAGTCACACCAGGTTTGGCGATCATGTTTGGACCGCGAGGCCCATCGGCAGTGAATGCGCAGATGTGGCCATCGCGGTAGGCAGTCTCCATGGCAAGCAGACCAACTGCTCCGCCGCGGGAGCTAGAGCCCCGCACCGCCTTGAAGCCGAGACGTTCGACGGTGCGTGCGATCAACTCGCCATCGAAGGACTGAGAGATAAGGATGGCGATCCTGAGATTGCGGAAGCGGTAGGCGGCCATCAACAGAGAACGGTGCCAGAAAGCGAAGACGCTGGGAGGAGGCATGTGATCGCCCTGGATAACACCGGCAGCGCATATCTCCTCAAAGCGAAGGGTGCAGCCCAGCAGGCGGATGAGGAAGGCGGCGAGGCGCGGGATAAGAAAGAGCAGTATCCGTTGTTTGGCCGTCCATTTCATCCGCGTTTTTGTTAGATTCCGAGCTCGTTACGGATAGAGTTGGCAATCGCCTCGGCGTGATGCTTCATGCGAGCTTCGTCTTCCGCCTCGATCATCACGCGGGCAAGAGCTTCGGTGCCGCTGTAACGGATCACAACGCGGCCACTGTCCTTCAGTTCATCTTCAGCTGCGGCGATGGCTCTGACGATGGAGGGGAACTGGTCGAGCGGCTTCTTCTCACGCACCTTGACGTTGACGATCACCTGCGGGAAGACCTTCAGATCCCCGGTCAGCTCGGCCAGCGATTTGCCGTTACAGTGCAACACATTCAACACCGCGAGCGCGGTCTGCAGACCGTCGCCGGTGGTGGAGAGAGCCGGGAAGAGGATATGGCCGGACTGCTCGCCTCCGAGCGATGCGCCGGTAGCCTGCATCTGCTCAAGAACATATTTGTCGCCTACCGGAGCACGCAGCATACGAATGCCGGAGCGCTTGAGTGCTGCCTCCAAACCCATGTTGGACATGGTTGTGGCGACGACGAGATCGTTGGCAAGCTGTCCGCGTGCCTTCAGATCCCGCGCTGACAGCAGCATGACGGCATCGCCATTTACGACCTGGCCGTACTCGTCGGCAAAGAGAGCGCGGTCGGCGTCTCCGTCGAAGGTGATGCCCATGGAGGCGCCGGAGGCTGTCACTTCGTCGGCGACGATCTCCGGATGCAGGGCGCCGCAACCCTCATTGATGTTGCGGCCGTCGGGAGAGGCGTGCGTAATACGAATCTCTCCGCCAAGCTCGGCGAAGAGCTGTGGCGCGACGGAAGATGCTGCGCCGTTGGCGCAGTCCAGAACGATGGTCTTGCCGTCGAGAGAGAGACCGGGAACCTGCCCGAGGAGGAACTGGATGTATTCGGCACGGTAGGCTTCGTCGGCTTCAGGCAACGCATTGGCAGCGATTGAGTCATGAACGAGGCTGCTGAGGTGCCGGAAGATCTCCTCTTCCATGGCAAGCTCTGTGGCATCTGGGAGTTTGTAGCCATCAGGGCCGAAGAGCTTGATGCCATTGTCCTGCCACGGATTGTGCGA
This sequence comes from Acidobacteriota bacterium, assembly GCA_019510535.1. Taxonomy (GTDB): domain Bacteria; phylum Acidobacteriota; class Terriglobia; order Terriglobales; family Acidobacteriaceae; genus Terriglobus. The sequence goes on along the minus strand of JAEKKE010000147.1, from coordinate 4,841 downwards.
GGCCGAGATGACAACGCCCGCACCAAAGCCATGTTTGCGCGTCAGATACGCCACGGCCGGCGTGGTGATGATTCCGGCAAGGTGCGCGACGGCTCCTCCCGCCGTAAGACCGGCGATGAGCGTGCCGGCAATCCACTCAGAGCTCTCGCGGGTGTCCATGCCAAGCAGGACATCTTTCGAGTCCCGCAGGGAGTGTGCCAGTGCCAGGCCGACGGCGTAGATGGTCTTCGGGTCGAGCGGAGCTTCGCCGGCGACAGCACGGATACCATCGGTTCCAAAGAGCTTTCGCATATTGAATCTGAGGGTAACAGCTTGCCGTTAGGAACGCTTGCCGGTGACGGTAGCCTCCAGCGAGCCCTTGTGCAGTCGAGCGGTAATAGAGCTTCCGGAAGCGGCCTCGGCGGCGTCGCGCAGCAGCTTGCCGTTGGCGTCATACACAAGAGCATATCCACGCTGCAGCACGGCGAGCGGAGACAGCGACTGAAGCGCGGTCGATGCGGCCTGCACACGGTTTCGTTCGCTTGAAAGGCGATCGCGATGAGCGGTCAGCAAGCGAGATTCAGCGATAGAAACGCGGTGACGCGCCTGAGAGAGCTGCCGTGTCAGGTCGCGCGCAGCCAGACGCTGATGCAGCGTAAGCAGACGTCGCTCATTGCGCTGAAGCCCCGTGTTGACGGCGGAATTAGCGCGCCATGCAAGTTCGTCCAGTCGCTGATAACGGCGGCTGATGGCATCTTCTACGCGGTAGAGGATTGCCTGTGCATTGATGCGAGCGAAACGCTGGCCGGCCTGCATGGTGGTATAGCGGGCCGCACGAACCAGCCGTTGGCTGAGTGAGGCTACATGGTCTTCAATGCGATGCTGGGCGGCTGTGATCAGTTCGGCGGCAGCTGATGGAGTAGGCGCACGTAGATCCGATACAAAGTCGGCGATGGTGAAATCAGTCTCGTGTCCGACCGCAGAGACGATGGGAAGCTCACTGCCCGCAATCACACGGGCCAGAGCCTCATCGTTGAAGCCGGCAAGGTCTTCGGCCGAACCGCCTCCACGGGCAAGAAGGATGAGATCCACCGCGTGGGGAGTTCCAGTTGCCTGGTTGAAGTAGCGAATACCGTTGGCGACTTCCAGCGGAGAACTGGCTCCCTGTACGGCGGCGGGGTAAACCAGGAGATCGAGGCAGGCGTGCCGACGCCGGATGACATTGACGATGTCACGGATGACAGCGCCGGTAGGTGAGGTGACGATGCCGATGCGCGTGGGGAAGGCAGGAAGTGGACGCTTCCGGTCGGCATCGAAGAGACCTTCAGCCTGCAGGCGGGCCTTGAGCTGTTCGAAGGCAAGCTGCAGCGCTCCGGCTCCACGGGGTTCAACCGATTCGGCGATGAGTTGAAGTTGCCCGCGCGATTCGTACACAGAGACACGGCCACGGACCAGCACTTCCAGGCCGTCTTCGATGCGGAAACGGTGTGTCTGCGCCTGGCGTCGGAAGAGCACGACTGGAAGCTGCGCCTCACCGTCTTTCAACGTGAAGTAGACGTGGCCGGAGGTGGCCGGGCGGCAATTGGAGACCTCTCCGAAGACGGAGATATTGCCATATCCCTTTTCGAGCTCGCCCCGGATCAGCGAGACCAGTTCGGCGACGGAAAACGTGGTGCGGCGCGGCATCGGCCGGGTCGCAGATTCAGCCGGCTGAGGCGCAGCTTCGGGTTCTTCGAACGCGAAGCCGAGCTGGGGGGTGGTATCCGAGGTACGGCCTGAGCGGAGCTGTGCCAGCGTGGGCATAGCATCTAGGTTAGAGCAATTCTCCTAATAACTATCGCTCTGGATAAATCTGCGAATGCCGTTTTCTTCGCACGAAAACGGCGCAAACAGCCAAAACTCTGCTCTACATCTTTAGGAGACTTGCTCTAGAGCGTTTTCCCTGTTGCTGGGTATCCCGAAGAGTGGTGCAGTGGCGTTTTCATTGCGGAAAACGCCGTAGATGCAGAAGTCCTAGGCTATACCTTACAGGGAAAATGCTCTATCGCCGGAAGTGGCTGAGGAGATAGAGAACCAGCGAGAGGACAATGCTGAGAAGGATACTGGTCCCTAAAGGGATGAAAACCTGCCAGTTACGTCCGCGAAAGTTGAGATCGCCGGGAAGACGGCCCAGGGGGAGCGAAAACTTCCCGGCAACCAGGAAAATAAGACCGGCGAGAATTAACAGGCAGCCGGCGGTGATCAGCATGCGGCCAACGGAAGTCATTGGTTTGGGGCTAGGCTAACATTTCGTTGGCTTCGCGAAGCAGATCGGTTGGATGAAGTGGTTTGGTCAGTACAGACCACGGCTGTGGCTGCTCTCTGGAGCGGTCCATCAGACTTTTCATCATGGAGTAGTAGCCCGTAAAGAGCAGGACACGGCAGTCCGGCTGCTCTTCGGTCAGGCGTGTGGCCAGGGCGACACCGTCCTCTCCGGGCATATTCACATCGCAGAGAAGGAGGTTAGGGTGAAAGTCACGTGCAGCAGACAAGCCATCTTCCGCTGTATAAACAGCGCGTGCATCGAAGCCATTTTCCCGAAAAATAATTCGCAGAGTATCGGCTACGAGATGCTCATCATCAACAACCAGGATACGGCGCATAGGTATCTCCTGCTTCGGTGGAATGCAGGGCAGGTGAAATGCCACAAGAACGACAGGGTTTCCGAAGTACTTGGGGGTATATTGCGCCGTACGGACGCTGGAAATCCAATTAAACCTTCCTAAGAATGCTGGATTTCCGGCCCCGTACTGAAATGGGATTTTAGAGCATTTTCCCTGTTGCTGGGTATTCCGGAGGGGCGTGCAGCGGCGTTTTCATTGCGGAATACGCCCATAGATGCGGAAGCCCTACCGGACACGTGCAGGGAAATGTTCTATTGACGCGCGCCCGGATTCAGACGCTGATCGGCGATCGAGCCGGCAGCAGTCTTGGCTTCCTTGTCCTTGAGCTGTGCGTAGATCTTGCGGGCCTCAGCCTGCTGGCCCTTAGCTTCGTAGAGGGATGCGAGCTGCAGTTGGGCGGTTGCGGCCGGAACCGAATGATTCGGCTTGGCGATGAGCTGGTTGTAGATGTCGATTGCCTTCTGGTCCTGTCCGCTCTGGCGATACAGGCTAGCCAGGGAGAGCTTCGCCAGGGAGGCGAGGTCGCCGTTCCAGGAGCCGGCAACCTTTTCCAGGGTGGCCTGCGCTGTCGCGGTCTGGTTCGCTTCGATGGCGGTCAGGCCGGCGAAGTAGAGCGCGAGCTTGCCGCTTGAGGTCATGCCGTAGCTGTCAGCCACCTGCTGGAACTTCTCATGGGCAGCCTTGGCGCGCTCCTGGGTCGAAGGGAAGGTCTTGACCCCCTGTTGCGGCGGAACACCGGGTTCAGCAATGTCAGACTGGTAGACCCCCATGGCCTCGCCGAAGGCGGCATTGGCGGAGTTGGAACGCACGTTGTAGATCACCAGGCCGCCAATCACGACGAGCAGAACGACAAGGATACCGACGACATAGCGAATCACAGCGCTGCGATTCTGCTGGGCCCACTTCAGGCCGTGTTCGGTTGCGGCGACGTAGGCGTCTGGCTGCTTCAGGGAGTGGCGGGTCTGGCTGTCCAACGTGATGTTCCTTAGGTCTCGGTAGAGGTGCCGTGCCCGGAACGGGCACGTAATTTCTAAGTTTAGAGCATTTACCCTGGTGCTGGGTATCCCGGAGGGGCATGCAGCGGAGTTTTCATTGCGGAAAACGCCCCTAGATGCGGAAGCCCACTGCACCCACAGGGAAATGCTCTTCAGCGCCTGTTTGCCACTTCAATCTCGGTTACCTGCAGCACTTCGCCGGATTTCAGGTAGCTTTTGCGGCGAAACCAGTCCTCCATGGAGCTCTGTAGACGACTGAGCGGTACACGGTAACCGGCTTCCATCAGTCCGTCGGCAACGGGAAGGGTGTCGTCAAAGACGGCGTCGTTGGTGAAGTTCCGCATGGCGAAGGAGTCGATATGCGCCAGCGGAGCCGGGCGGGAGGAGCCGTCCGGAGAGATGCAGGCGATGCTGAGACGGCGGATGAACATATGCGGCCTTCTGGAAGATGAAGATATAGCAGCCCGCAGCGGTCTCAAAAGGGCTCGTGAATCAGTTGTTGCGAAGCAAGCTTCCCGTCGTGGCCGTAGTGGAGTTCGATGACCCAGTTGAAGACATCGTCCGGCCAGTGCTCGCCGCCGATCAGCCGTGTGGAATCCGCGCCGAGTTTAGTGAGCAGTTCCGGGATGCCGCCGTGCCTCCAGGAGATGAGGATGACTCTGCCGTGCGGCTCCTTCTGAAGCTCGGTGACGAAATCATCGTTCTTCTTCTCCACGAAGTGCGTATCGATTGGTTTGCGAATGGCGGTGCTGAGCGGCTCCACGGTCAATCGCGGGCGCAGACTGTTTTTGCTGTCGGTTGCGGCGAAGATCGTGTCGATGGTGAGGTTCTGGCCGCTGGGATCGACGAAGGGAGCGAAATAGGCCGCATAATGCTGCGCGCGTGCCTCGCCGGCAGGCGTCAGACGGTCGCCCACGAGAGGCTTCTCCGCGTGCCGAATGATGAGCAGCGTTGTGTCACGCAGACCCTCCTGCGCATGGCAGAAAAGGGACGAAGCGCCCATGAGGGCGGCACACAGGAAAGAGCGGCGAAGCAGCATGGCTCTAGGGTGGGTCATCAAACTCCTGTCGCCGCAACCCGAAGGGCCGGGGCAGATTTTCTTCACCCCAGCCAGTAAAGCTGACTGGGGACCCCGATTTCCCGATCTCTTCGTCGCTCGTCGTTCCAGTAGACCAGCTACAGTTCTCTCCTCGCTCCTCGATCT
>JAEKKE010000146.1 GCA_019510535.1 Acidobacteriota bacterium | reverse complement strand
CCTGCCGAAGAAGGTTCTTGCGATCATCTATGGAAAAACCGGCGAGCAGGGCTGCAACATCGGATAGCCATTTGAGGCGGCACCAAGCATGGCTGGCGCCATGCATCATCAGATGTGGCAGAAGGGATTCGCGACGTAATACCGGGAAAGAGATACTTGGCGAAACTTCCACCTGTTCCAGTTCCTGAAGGACGCGAGGGCCTGGGTCGATGTCGGAATTGTCAAACAAACGCCAGTGAAGCTCTACCGTAATTCCATGTTTGGGGTAGACGTAGGAGAAGTGATGTCGCAGCTTAAACCACGCCTTCTGTAATTGTGGCGTTAGCTCTCTATCCGGCTCCACGCGTTTCAAGCCCGCCTGCAGCAAGATGCTCTCCGCGGTTTCGAAATCATCAGGAGCGACCAGAAGGTCAATATCGCGAGTCTGGCGAACTGAGTTGTCGCCGTAAAGCTGCTGGCTCAGCGGGATTCCTTTGAGGACGGCATACCGTATATCGCTATTACTGAACTGCTTGTCCAATTGCGACAGAAGAGCAATGCAGCTAAGGTTTCCGAGGATGCTGGCGCGAGCCCAGCCAGAAAGTGTCTGACGAACCTGTTCAGGTATTCCGGTCATCGGCTTCAGTGCGCGGTGCGCTAAACCAGGGATGCGATGGCGCTTAACCATAGCGAGAAACTCAGGCCAGTCCGCCTGAGCGTCCGCAAGCCGCTCCAGGCGCGGCATGTCAAGTGGCCAGGTGCAGCACGCTACCACCAATCGGAATGCCGCGCTCTGTTGCTGTAGAAACGTAGTCTTCGGCTGCGAATGGCCCCTGTTGCCTGACACAATGCCCATTTTAGCTGCCGAAGTTCGATGGGTGGGCGAAGATGTCAACGCGCCGGGACAGTATCGAGGGCAATCTCTTCGAAAGTCAGATTTTCCGCTGGATGTCCGGTCTGTTCTTTCCACGAGAGAAACAGCCGGCCGTAGCTGTCTGTGGTTGAGTCCTCTGAGGGAATCCCCAGGCCGGCGAGCATGGCATCGATCCAATCGGGAGAGCCCTCGAGCTCCGCCCAGGTCCCGATCGGAGTCTCATCAATCACCACATGGCTTCCGGTCTCCGCATGCAGCCATTCTTCTCGGTATTTCTCATACCTGAAGGCGGGCAGATATCCCAGGTGCTCAAAGACCTCACCGAGAGCGGGGCCATTGGCCACCTCGGTTTCCGTTTCATAGCGCAGTTTGAAGCGCAGGTCGACCAGGGTGTCACTGGTCGGAGGGCGTTTGTAGGTCAGAGTCCATCGGCCGTCATAGCTGCGAATACGGAGAATCTGCTTCTGCTCGCGCAGTGAACGATCTGGCGTGTCGTAAAGCGTATTCTGCTCGAGCGTGCGGGGAGTAAGCAGCGTAAGGCCGAGAGAAGGAAGTTGGGCACGGAGCTTATCCGGAGAACGGACAGCAAACTTCAGCTCGATCTCGGCTGAGGACATGGTGGAAGTATAGGCCTGTTTGTCCGCTGGAAGCTAGGGCATGCCCTAGGATTATGAAGTGGATTTTGTAGGGACGACAGAACGGCTTCAGGAAACCGTCAATGGAATTGCCCGGGCAGCGGAGATCCTGCGGCAAGGTGGAACGGTCGCTTTGCCGACCGAGACGGTTTATGGGCTGGGGGCGAACGCTCTCGATCCAAAGGCTGTTGCGAGGATTTTTACGGCCAAGGAACGTCCGGGATGGGATCCCCTGATCGTCCATGTGGCCGATGAGGCGATGCTGCGCCTTGTCGTTCGGGAGATTCCTCCTGCGGCCCTTCGGTTGATGAAGGCTTTCTGGCCAGGCCCGCTAACCCTGCTGCTGCCGAAGTCCGATGCTATTCCGGACCTGGTGACAGCCGGCCGGTCCCTGGTAGGAGTCCGGATGCCGCGTCATCCTGTGATGTTGCAGGTGATTCGAGAGGCAGGCGTCCCCTTAGCGGCTCCCAGCGCCAATCGCTTCGGAAGAACCAGCCCGACGAGCGCCGCGCACGTTCTGGAGGATCTGGACGGCCGTATCGACGCCGTTCTCGACGGTGGCGCAACTGAAGTTGGCGTGGAATCGACGGTCGTCGACCCCTGTCAGTCCCCGATGGTGGTCTACCGGCCGGGTGCTGTGACACTGCAGATGCTTGAGGAGACTGCGGGTCCCGCCGTACCGTATGAGCCGCCGTCGATGATACAAAGCCCGGCGAGTCTGCCCTCCCCAGGGGTGGGAATCCGTCACTATGCTCCTAGGGCCAGGGTCGTGTTGGTCAGGGATCAAGCCGAACTGCAGGAGATGGTGTCATCTCTAAAGCCGGAGCGGACGGGTGTGTTGTTACCTACAGGATGGGCGTCCGAAGGACAGACATTTGATTGGGGAAGCACGCCGGAGGAGATGGCGCATCGGCTCTTTGCCGGCCTGCGCGATCTGGATGCCCGCGGGGTGACCTCCATCGTCTGTCCACTGCCGCCGGAACAGGGAGTCGGAGCGGCTCTTCTGGACAGACTGCGGAAGGCAGCCCGAGTGAGTTAGAGCAAGGTCGAGGTAGGAACTTCGCTGGCTTTATAGATGTACTTGACCGATGACTTGTAGATCAGCACCCGCTGCCGCGACGTGGTGCAGAGCTTGATGACGCCACGGTCGTACCATTCAATCTGCCCATCCAGCCGTTCGCCGTCTTCCAGTACGACGACCATCTCGGTCTTCTGTTGAATCTGCTTCTGGAAGTAGAAGGCTTCGGCGTGACTGCTTTCGCCCGGATGATGATTCTCCTGCAGCGCCGCATTCGAGAGCGGTTCTTCATGACGCACGTTACCGCGGCGCAGCATACGGCCTACCAGGGAAGGGCGTATCAGCTTGCGATTGCCATTGAAGGTCTGATCGACGGTCGGGATGGTTGTTTGATCACTCATGAAGCAGCAGATTCCAAAAAATAGAGCAATGCGAACCCAACGGCTCACCGCGTCCGCGCGTACAAAGAGAAACGACTAAGTGGAGCTCTTAAAGATAGGGATGCGTCCAGTGTAACGAAGGTCGCATGGATTGGCGATTTTTTTGTACGTTACCGTACCACGAGTTGTGTCGCGAAAGAGTCCAGAGAGAGCGAACGCAGCAGGTTGCGTCGCATGCCTGACTGCACCTGGTCAAGCGCGCGGGAGGCTGCTTCGATCCATTCGAAGGGAACGGCCGTGGCAGTCCGTTCCAACTCGGCGATCAGATCGACATTGCGAATCATCTCCGGCGTTCCTGCCTGGAGCAACAGCAGGTCTTCCAGCAGCGAGGACAGGGCGCCGAGCAGATCCTGTGTCTTTTGCTGACCTTCTGCACCGGCGCGGTAGGTTTCCGTCATTTTGAAGAGAGTCGTATGGTCGGGGTCGTTTACGGCGTTCCGTAGAACGACGAGCGCATCCTGGCGCGCGGCAGTGAAGGCGCCAAGATCAAAGTTGAGCGCACGACCGGCGGCTCCTTGTGCCAGACGGGCGACAAGCTGACGCTGCGCAGGCTTCCAGTCCGGATGCTCCCCAGCCAGCAGCCCCTCGATCTCGTGGGAAGGCAGGGCTCCAAGGCGCACCATCGCGCAACGAGACCGGATCGTAGGCAGAAGCTCGCCCGGGTTATCGGCCAGCAGAATCAGATGGGCGTAAGCGGGCGGCTCCTCCAGAACCTTCAGAAGGGAATTCGCCGCCTCTTTCATAAAGCTGGAGGCCGTAAGGATAAAGACCTTACGCTTGGCTTCACCGGGAGCGCGATATGCGGAATGGATCAGCGTGCGGATCTGACCGACCTTGATCAGTAACTGAGGAGGATCCGGAGGAATGATGAGCACGTCCGGGTGGGTCTGAACGAGGACGCGCGTCTCTTTCTTATCTGTCTCGCGCAGCTCTTCCCGGGCTGCTACGGCTTCGTCGACCAGCGTATCGAGCGGCATTGCTGCGGCGATGCGGGTACAGTTGGCACAGGTTCCGCAGGCAAGCGCCGCCTCCTGACCGTTGGAAAGAGTTTCGCGGGGTTGGTTCTGGCAGAGCAATGCCTGCGTCAACAGAATGGCGAGCGTATATTTCCCGGCGCCTTTCGGCCCGGCGAGGATCATGGAATGTGGAAGGCGGCCTGCGGCGATAGCAGAGCGAAGCTGGTCGACAGCGGGTGCGTTTCCAATAAAGCTGGAGAAGTCCACGGTCAGATTTTACCGTCCTTAGTGGCGGAAAAGTTTTACCTCTGCGGAGTCATCAGAATGGGATACCGCGGCCGGAGTGTGATCTTCTCCTGCACGTCGATGCGTTGGTTAGGCACGAGGCTCAGCTTCCATTGTTGTGCGATGGTTGCCAGGGCAAGGATTCCTTCCATCCAAGCGAAGCTTTCACCGATGCACTGACGGGAGCCTCCTCCGAACGGGAAGTAGGCAAACCGCGGACGCGCTGCTTTCGCCGCATCCGTGTGACGCGACGGATCAAACCGCAATGGATCGGGAAAGAACTCCGGACTGCGGTGGATGATCCACTGCGAGAAGAAAACATGTGATCCAGCGGGAATACGGTAAGGGCCGAGTTCGACATCGACAACGGCTTCCCGTCCCATAGCCCAGGCCGGCGGATAGAGGCGCATGGACTCGGAGAAGACCTGCTGCGTGTAGGTGAGATTCGCGTAGTCAGCCAGGGTAGGCGTGCGGCCCGCTAGAACCCGGTCCAGTTCAGCATGCATCTGCTGGCGGGCATCCGGATTTTGTGAGAGCAGATACCAGGTCCATGTGAGTGCGTTCGCTGTGGTCTCGTAGCCGGCGAGGAAGATCGTCAGCATCTCATCCCGCACCTGTTCATCGGAGAGGGCATTGCCCTCCTCATCCCGTGAAAGCAGCAGCATGGAAAGAAGATCGTGACGATCTTCGGGATCTTCACGGCGTTCGCGGATGATGCGATAGGCAACCGAATCAAGGTGCGCCCGTGCCTTCCGGAAACGCGTCACTCCGGGCAGAGGCCAATGCAGGTAGCTTTCGAGCCGGGGCAGGATTACCAACAGGTTGTAGAGACGCATGATGGCATGGGTCTCATGGTTGATGGCTCGGACATCTTCTGTCACTTCGCTGGCGAACAGCGTTCGGGCAACGATCGAAAGCGAAAGCTCCATCATGGCTGCACCGATATCGATCGTCTGACCTGATTTCCATCGCTCCGCCATCGCAGCGGCCGAACGTACGATCTCATCGGCATAGGCCGCAATCCGCTGGCGATGGAAAGCAGGTGCGACGATACGCCGGTGTTGCATGTGAACCGGATCGTTACTGGTAAGCAGGCCCTCACCCAGCAGAATCTTCATGCGGCGCAGCGTGCGCTCGCGGATGAAATTGCCGCTCTGCGTGACGAGCACCTCTTGGACGAAGTCCGGATGATTGAGGAAGAGGATGTCAGTGCCCATCATGCGATAGTGGGTCGCAGGGCCGTAGGTCTTTGCCAGATGTTCGAAGAGCAGAATGGGGCGTCCGATCCTCGCCCACGGCTTGCGACCCATGTAAAAAGGCAGATTATGACGCAGGCCCGGAGGGAAGCGATACTCTCCGCGTTCGACGATCGGGAGTGTGGCCGAACCGTTCATCGGAATCAGGAAAAAAGCCGGGTTGTAACTTCTTCAAGGATAGTCGCATGTACCTCCTCGATGGAGGCATTTCCTTCGATCAGGACGACACGCCCGGGCTCGCGGGCCGCGATGACCTTATAGGCATCCCAGACACGCTGGAAGAAGTCGTTGTGCTCCTGCTCGAAGCGGGATTCATCGCCGTCTCGGCGTCGAGCCCGGGCAAGGGAAGCGTTGAAATCCGGTAACAGTAGAACTGTAAGATCCGGCTGCAGGTTGCCGCAGAGCAAACGGTGCAGACCGAGGATGGTCTCGCTGCCAAGCCCTCGTCCGCCACCCTGGTAGGCTTCGGAGGAGTCGGTATAGCGGTCGCAGAGCACAATCTCACCGCGGCCAAGAGCCGGGCGGATGATCTCAGCGATGGACTGGGCTCGGTCCGCGAACATCAAGGCGAGTTCCGTGAAGGAGTCGATGGGCCCGACTGCCGCCTCTCCCTTTGAACTGACGATCAGCTCGCGGATGCCTTCGCCGAGTTTTGTCCCCCCGGGCTGGCGCAGGGTTGTAACGGTATGGCTCTGCTCCGCCATCCATTTATGTAACAGTCGGAGTTGCGTTGTTTTTCCGGAGCCGTCCAGCCCCTCAAAGGTAATAAAAAAGCCGCGCGGCATGGGGCAAGTGTATTCGATTCCGGAAGAACATACTGCGACGAGAGCCCTACGGGTGACGTTGTGAGTGCCGGGCCGGCGAGAACGAGACAAAGAGCAAGACGGTGGAGCTTCAACAAGATACGCGCGTGTCCGTTACAGCGAGGTACACCCTAAGACCGCGAATCATCGAGGAGTACAACCGCTGGAGCAGTTTTCCTGTAGGTGTAGTGCGGGCTTGTGCATCTATTGGCGTTCCTCAATGAAAACGCAGCTGCACGATCCTCTCGAGATATCCAGCAACAGGGAAAATGCTTTGGACAAAATGCCCAGGACAAAATGCCCAGGACAAGAGGATGACTTTTCAGAAAGCAACGACGGCCCGGTGAGGCGAGTCTTATAAACAGGGATGATCTAGGGAGGTGTTGCCATGCTTTTCTATGGCTTCTTTATGCTGCTGCCGCTGTTAGTGGTGCTCTTCCTGCTGTACATGTTCATGAGTAAGCAGAGCGATCATCCGAAGATGAGTGGGAGTGCGGGAATCCATCAGCGGAGACGGCAGCCGCGAGCGCACGGACGCGAGGTTTAGTGGACACAAGGTCTAACTAGTGTCCATTGATTGAGGTAAAGGCAAAGGTAGGGTCGGCATTCGATCGAAGATGGATGGCGAGCTGGCCCTCCTGACCTTCTGAGAGTGTGGGCCCGTTGGCGTGCATCTCCTTCCGATCGGCAGTCAGCCATGTCATCTTCAGCGGACCGGAACCCTGAATCTTGAAGCGATAACTGAATGTCTGTCCCGGAGCGAGCGACTGCGTACCGAAGCTGGCCGAAGGGTAGTCGACCTGTACGACACTGACGGGACTAGCTGTGTCATTCGTAATGGTGGTTGCGATGTAGCGGGAGCGGCAGCCTGCGAGGGCGATGAGAAGAAGGAAAAGGGCTGCGGCTTTCTGAAACTGCATGGGTTGAGTATAGCTACTCGAGCATTTTCCCCTGTCGCTGGATATTCCGGAAGGGGTGTGCCGTAGCGTTTTACGCTATGCGGATGACGACTTTCCCGAGGGCACCCTGTTCGAGGTGACGATAGGCCGCTATCGTGTCGTTGAACTCATAGATGGCATCGACGACCGGATGCAGTCCCCAGTCTTCGTAGTGCCTGATAAATCGCTCCAGCGCAACGCGGGGGCCAGTGGAGATGCCGCGAATGACGGCAAGTTTTTGAATCGTGGTGAACAGCGGAAGACGCGCGTCGGCCGCCTCCAGAACACCGATGATGGAAATCTGTCCCTCTGGCCGCAGAGCGCGGAGGGAGCGGGCAAGATTCTGTCCGCCAACGACTTCGAGGATCTGATCGACGCCACGTTTCTCGGTGAGTGCAAGAACCTCTTTTTCCCAGTCGGGTGTCTGTCGGTAGTTGATGGTGGAATCGGCTCCAAGGCTCTGCGCGCCCTGAAGTTTGATCTCTGAGCTGGAAGTGACGATGGTGGTCGCACCCATGGCGTGGGCGATCTGCAGGCCGAAGAGAGAGACTCCACCCGTCCCCTGTAGCAGCACGGTATCGTTTGGCTGCAGGTCCCCTTTTTCAACTAGTGCTTGCCATGCTGTTACGCCGGCGCAGGGTAGTGTCGCCGCTTCTTCGTTGGATAAGTGGGCAGGCGCGTGGACCAAAGCCTGTTCTCGCAGAACAAGATACTTCGCCAAAGCTCCCTGGTAGACGTTGCCCAGGCTGTAGAGTGATTCCTTGCCCTGGGCAGGGCCGTCGACCCAGTGAGTTGCATACTGAGTCAGGACGCGATCTCCAAGGCGAAATCGGGAGGTCCCATGTCCAAGCCCAACCACCGTGCCGCAGGCGTCGGCTCCCTGTGTGATGGGGAACTCAAGGCGAGGGTTATAGTCGCCATCCACAAGCAGCTTGTCGCGGTAATTCAGCGCAACCGCATGGACTTGCACTAGGACTTCGCCCTCACCGGGTGAAGGGTCGGGTACGTCCTGCAGCTTGAGAGAATCGAGTCCGAACCCGGTCAGTCGCCATGCCTTCATGCCCATGGGATGCGCGAGCATACCGCTTGGTCTCAGATGGTTTCGCTTGGTCTTAGATGGTTTCTAGACTCAAGCGACGCCGTTCGAGATCGTACTCCGCTCCAGAACTCGCGCCGTTAGAACCACCCCGGTCTCACCCGAGTGGAGGGTCATCGGGAACGCGAGAATGGACCAGGTTCCCGGCCGTTCGTCAGGTTTTGGCACCGAGAGCAGCCCCCGGCGGGTACGGTCAATATATGTCTCGCGTGTGGTTGAGACGGTCGCAATCACTCTGCGCCAGTCGCGCAGCAGATTGGGCATCTCGACAAACATGTTGCGGCCCGGAAACCACTCTCGCGGATGGGCCAGATAGTCCGCCGCCGCTTCGTTGACGTACTGCCAGGTTCCGTCAGCGTCCAGAATCTGCACCAGGATGTCATCGCCCAGCGCCATGGAGATGCGTTCGTAAAAGAAGTCACGCGCATCCACCACGACTGGCTTTCCCCGGCGCTTTGCTGAAAAGGACGCAAGAGCATGCAAAAGATCGTCGACAGAGGAGTAGCCCTTGAGCAGGTGCATATCCTCCGGTCCGCCAAAGCGGTGTTCCAGAGTGGCCGAGAGGATGACAATTGGAACTTCGGGCCGACGCCGCCGCAGCTCAATGGCGACCTCGGTGCCAAACTTGCCATGGCCGAGATGGTAGTCCAGTACCGCGACGTCAATCTGGTCCAGAAGTTCGTTGGCCTCCTCTACCGTTGAGGCAGGTAGGCAGTGATACCCATTCTTGCGAAGAATAGCGGTACGCAGCAGCAGGTTTGCCGGTTCATCATCCAGCAAAAGCACGCGTACCAGCGTGGGCGCGGAAACTTCCTGCTGGAGTTCGTCCATTGTGTCGTTGGCCATCGGTGTCTCCCTTCCTTAGAGACCCGGTGTTGCTTACTGGTTGCCGGAGGTATCGGAAAGTTCTTTCTTTCCCCTTAGTTCTCGAATAATTTCGGGAAGTTTGTTGAAGATCGCGGCAGATTTCAACCATTGCCGGTTATCGATGGCTGGATATCCGGAGACCACTTTCCCCGCCGGCACATCGCTCGGAATACCGGTCTGTGCGGTAGCGATGACATTGTCGCCCACATGGAGATGACCTGCAACACCTACTTGTCCGGCAAGGATGACATTTTTTCCAACCGTGGTGGAGCCTGCCAGACCGACCTGAGCACACAGCAATGTGTGCTCTCCGACCGAGGAACCATGGCCAACCTGTACTAGGTTGTCGATCTTGGCTCCGGTTTTAATACGGGTTTCACCGATCGAGGCGCGGTCAACCGTCGCGTTTGCCTGGATTTCGACGTGGTCCTCCACGACCGCCGGGCCTGACTGCAGAATTTTGTGCCAGCTACCAGCGCTGTCTTTTGCGAATCCAAAGCCGTCGGCGCCCAGAACGACGCCGTTTTGCAGGGTCACATGGTCACCCAGGATGCAATTCTCCCGTACGACGGCATGGGCATGGGCGAAAAAGTGTTGACCGATTGTCACACCCGGATAAATCACCGTATGGGGCAGCAGCGTGGCGTGGTCGCCGATGGTGACATCGGCAGAGACGACAACGTAGGCGCCGATATGCGCTCCTTCGCCGATGGTTGCGGTCGGATCGATGACGGCTGTAGGGTGAACTCCCGGCGCATACCGAGGAGGGGTGTAAAAGAGTTCGATTGCGCGTGCGAAGGCGTAATAGGGATTGGCGGTCCGCAATGTGGCCGCTTCGATCTCTGGGAACTTGGGGTCCACCAGCACGGCAGAGGCGCTGGTGGTGCGGGCGGCGGAAGCATACTTCGGGTTGGCGACAAAGGTCAGATCGCCAGGGCCTGCTTCTTCGATTCCTGCCAGACCGGTGATCTCGACATCACCATCGCCGACAAGCGTGGCGTTAAGCGCCTCTGCAATGGCTGAGAGTTTCATGCTGGAAATTGTAGAAGTTAGGCGAAAGGTTGGATAGAGCGTTTTCCCTGTTGGTTGAGAGTAGGGCTTCCGAATCTAGGGGCGTTTTCCGCAATGAAACGGCGCTGTACTTCCTTGCCGGACTACCCAGCAACGGGGAAAATGCTCTAGTGGAAGCAGTCATGCGAATCCGGGAGTGGTGATCGAACATGTGGCGCTGAGTTTTGCCGGAGCTCCGCCTGCGTATCCGGTTCCGCCGGAGAGCGCGCACCGGTAGAGCATCTTCGTATCGGGATCTCAACGGCGTGCTGCGATAGAGCATTTTCTCTGTAGGTGAAGAGTGGGGGCTCCTGTCTTCATTGGCGTTTCCCGCAATGGAACGCCGCTGCAAATCGCTTTCGGGTTACCCAACAGCGAAAATGCTCTAATAGACGCAGGGAAGATCGCAGGGTGCCAATACCATATCTCCGGCGGCTGACAGGGAAGGACCGAGACCGGATCTTCAATCTCAGGCTCGCTTTTCTATTGGCATTTGTCGCCGGCGCCACCAATGCCGGTGGCCTCTTTGCGGTAGGTCAGTACACCTCACATATGTCGGGCATCGTTTCGTCGATCGCCGACAACCTCGCCATCCATCAAGTGCGACTGGCGTTAGCCGGATTGGGATCGTTGGCCTCGTTCCTTATGGGCGCGGCTTGCACGGCGTTGCTGGTCAACTGGGGACGGCGACGCAATCTGCACAGCCAATATGCCTTTCCCCTCATGCTTGAAGCCATGCTGCTGCTGTGCTTCGGCATTATGGGCAATCGGCTGGTACGGCATGAATGGTTCTTTGTCTCCGGAACGGTCGTGCTCCTGTGCTTCATCATGGGACTGCAAAACGCGATCATCACCAAGCTCTCGCGGGCAGAGATCCGCACGACGCATGTCACGGGCATGGTGACCGATGCCGGTATCGAGCTCGGGAAGTTCCTCTACTGGAGCCGGCACAAAGACGATCCTGTTACCGGGGACATAGCCAAGCTGCGAATTCTTATCGGCCTGGTGGGTCTATTTTTCCTGGGCGGATTGGCGGGAGCCATCTCTTTTCAGCAGGTGGGGTATATCTCGACACTTCCGCTGGCATTTGTTCTGGTGCTTCTGGCGGTGGTACCGATCACGGATGACCTACGGGAGCGGTTGCGCTAGTTAAAAGTATCAGGCGGGAGAGGAAACTTCCTTCTCCCGCCTCACGCAATACGTGTTGACCTAGCGAACGCGGCTGCTCTGGTTGTCGCTGGCAATCTTGCCGTCCCGGATGGTAACGATACGATGTGCGAACTCGGCAATATCCGGTTCGTGCGTTACCACGACGATGGTGTTGCCGCGGGCATGCAGCTCATCGAAGAGCGTCATGATTTCATCACCAGTCTTCGAATCGAGGTTACCGGTTGGCTCATCTGCCAGGATGATGGAGGGCGAGTTGACCAGGGCTCGTGCGATGGCAACGCGCTGGCGCTGACCACCGGACATCTCGTTCGGCTTATGGTCCATGCGTGTACCCAGGCCGACCGACTCCAATACCTGCTTGGCGCGTTCGATGCGTTCCGTTGCCGGGGTGCCGTTGTAGATCAGCGGCAGCTCGACATTGTGGAGTGCGGTGGCGCGGGCCAACAGGTTGAATGTCTGAAAGACAAACCCGATCTCCTTGTTGCGGATGCGCGCCAGTTCGTCGTCATCGAGCTGGGAGACATCATGCCCATTTAGCCAGTAATGGCCTTGCGTCGGTGAGTCCAGGCAGCCGATCAGATTCATGAAGGTCGACTTACCGGAGCCGGAGGGACCCATAATCGCAACGTATTCGTTGTGACGGATCCGGAGATTGACGCCACGCAGGGCATGAACCTCCTGCTCACCCATGACGTAGGTCTTCCACAGGTCGTCGGTAACGATGACTTCGCCGTCGTGCGGACCGTCGGCGTTCGGGGTCAGGGTGGGTTCCACTTG
>JAEKKE010000307.1 GCA_019510535.1 Acidobacteriota bacterium | reverse complement strand
CAGGCATGAGATGGATGGGCTGCGCCAGGCAACATCTCCGAAGATCTGCCGAAACTCTTCGCACCGCGCCACGTCGGATCACTGGCAACTGGCAACTGGCAACTATTCAACCATTCCACCATTCAACTAGCATCTAGCCATGGACCGCCTCTGGACGCCATGGCGTTACGCGTATATCACCAAGTCTGGGCCTTCACAGCGCAAAGGTATTCCTGAGCCTCTGAATGCCTATCCTGACGATCAGGGATGCGTCTTCTGCAATCTGATTGCTTCGGTCGACTACGCCATTGAACACGGCATGTCAGTGGATGAAGCAGAACGCCACGGACACATCGTTACACGCGGAAAGTTCCACTACATCGCTCTGAATGCATTTCCCTATACCAGTGGTCATGTAATGGTGGTACCGTATCTGCACACGGACGCGCTCGCGAAGCTCGACGTGGAATCAGCGCATGAGCTGATCACCATGGCCCAGCAGACGGAGCGGGCTATCCGTGCAACCTACCGGCCGGACGGGCTGAACTTTGGCCTGAACCTTGGAGAAGCTGCCGGGGCCGGCGTTGCGGCACACCTGCATCTCCACGGGCTGCCGCGATGGGTGGGGGATAATAACTTCATGCCTGTGCTGGCTGAGACCCGTATTCTGCCGGAAGATCTGGATGTCACCTGGCAGCGCCTGCGACAGGCCTTTCAGTCGCTATAAACCGTACGTCGCACCAAATCGGGAATTAAACCTTCGAACGTTTCACGGAATTACAGACAACGCCACAAAATTGGTTCATTATGATGCAACATAACGCAGTCGCTGTAAGCAACAGGGCCTGACGTCAGTCGCATCTATCTATTTCCGTTAGAACGAACAGCTAGTACTTGCATGGATCCAAAACCCATTTGGATGTTCCACGCCTTTTCTCGCATGGAATGTCTCCCGGCCCCCGGAGGTGTACGATGCAAAGCTCGCTCAAAGTACTACCCATCCCCCCGACCATTGCCGCTGCCTCATTGATTGAACCTGAGGACGCGCGCATTACCGGCCAGACGCGGTCATTGCCGCGCCGGCTACTTGCCTTGAATATGCCCCTGAACAATGTACGCAAACCGGCCCTGAGTAGTACTCCCGTGTTGACGCCGCAAACGCGCATTGCCTAGGGGACCCACCCCAAAATAGCAAGGCCCAGAGAAATTCTCCGGGCCTTTCGCATTTAACGTTAACGATTACTTGTTATCGGCAATCTTATCGGGTTCCGGCCGCATACGGGTCGCTTCAAAGTTCACGACCTTCCATCCCCCGTTCTGCTGGCGGGCATAGACGCGGGTGTAGAGATACTTCCCATGCAGCGGACGCCCATCCATCTCGCCGTCAACATCCACCTGAGAGGTCACGACGGCCGTGCTTCCATTGATGATCTTCACCTTCAGCTCGTCGACATCCATGCGGGTGATGTTGATCTTGCGGTTCATCACGCGCTCGACCATCTGCTGCTTGGTCTGCACCATGCCATTGGCTGAGATGCCGATGTAATCGTCAGCCATCATCTTCGACATCGTCTCGGTGTCAGCCTTCAACTGCGCCTGCCGCCACTGCTGCTCCAGCGCTTCAATCTGCCGGTGCGAACGGGGCTTATTTCCTGTCGCAATCTTGCGTACGCCATTCACCGGGGCCATGCCCACCTGGCGAAAAACCTGCGCGTGAATGGCAATTGGAGCCACCACGGCCAAGGCCAGCATAACGAATTTGACTGCGTATTTCATCGGTAAGGTGTACGGAGTGTAGCCCCGTTTTCTCCGCAAAGTCAAAAGAACTTTTAGTAACCAACTACCACTTTCGCTGCACACTCTGATGCCGCGAGTTCGTAACGGGAAGCCCGTTACTACTGCACGATTTGTGGTGTCAGTGGCCATCCCGAAAGCATGCTCACGGCGTTGGAGAGATGGCGAGAGAAAGGTTGAAGATGCGGCACGACTGTGCTCGCATTGGCCCGGCTTACAGCGGTTCGGTGTCTTAATATCTGACATCGCGCACCTCCGCTTCTAAGAGTTAGAACGCAGTAGTGAGGGGGAAGGTTATCCAGTGCTTGAGGCGGGATCGTCTTTCGTTTGTCATTTCGCAAGAAGCGATTGAAGCAAGAACATCCTATGAGGGCAATGAGGGAAGACCACCGGCCGCTGCGCCAAGAGCGCAGTCAGTTCGCACTGCAGATGCGAATGCCTTGCGACGGAGTCCGCGGCCAGCTTTGCTGGCAGGGCAGTTAAGGGGGACGGCTTTCAGCCGTCCCGCAGCGGACCAGAAAAGTGAGCCCGACGTCTTGCCTTTGTTTGTCATTTCGTAGCTCCCGAAGGGTGCGGAGAAATCTGCTTCTCTATCGACACACTTTCTAGCCGTCCCTGAAGAGAGTCCAAGCCGGCCTGTTCCCAGTTCTTCGAAACCCCAAAAGCAAAAAAGCCCGCGCGAACGCGGGCTTTTCTCCATCCCAAAACAACTACCCAAGAATGCTGGCAGCAAACTCCGGCAGAACCATCGTCTGCTCACGATCTGGGCCGGTCGAGACCATACCAATCTTCGCGTCGGTCTCTTTCTCCAGGAACTTCAGATACTCCTGCGCTTTCTTCGGCAGCTTGTCGAACTCGGTAATGCCCTCGGTCGACTCAGCCCATCCCGGCAGCGTGGTGTAGACCGGCTCCAGAGCCTCCAGGCCGCGAACGTCTGCCGGAATGCTCTCCGTCACCTTGCCGTCGAGCTTATAGGCGGTGCAGACCGGAATCTCCTTCAGCGAGTCCAGCACATCCATCTTGGTTACGACCAGCCACTCCGTGCCGTTGATCATGTTGCTGTAGCGCAGGATCGGCAGATCCATCCAACCGCAACGGCGCGGGCGTCCAGTAGAAGCGCCGTACTCA
Organism: Acidobacteriota bacterium; assembly: GCA_019510535.1. Classification (GTDB taxonomy): domain Bacteria; phylum Acidobacteriota; class Terriglobia; order Terriglobales; family Acidobacteriaceae; genus Terriglobus. The sequence continues at coordinate 548 of JAEKKE010000307.1, read as the reverse complement.
TTGCCGCGCTTGCGCAGCTCCTCGCCCATCTCGCCATGGATCTCGGTCGGGAACGGACCCTCGCCCACGCGGGTGACGTAGGCCTTGGTTACGCCGATGACAGTGCCGATGGCTGTCGGTCCAACGCCGGTACCGATCACAGCCCCGCCGGCCGTAGCCGAGGAGCTGGTGACAAAGGGATAGGTTCCGTGGTCGATGTCCAGCAGCGCACCCTGTGCGCCCTCGAACATAATCCGCTTCCCTGCCTTCAGGCTGTCATTCATCAGGGTGGCAGTGTCGGTCACGTAGGGAGCCACCTGCTCAGCGTAGCGGGCGTACTCCTCGTAGATTTTGGCCGGGTTCAGCGGCTCGGTACCCCACAGAGCGTGCGCGATGGAGTTCTTCTCATGGCAGGCGTTGGTGATGTGGGTGCGCAGCAGGGCCGGGTTCAGCAGGTCGATCACGCGCAGGCCGTTGCGGTGCATCTTGTCTTCGTAGGCAGGCCCGATACCGCGGCTGGTGGTTCCGATCTTCGTACGTCCGGGGGCGTTCTCGGCGGCCAGCTCGAT
>JAEKKE010000306.1 GCA_019510535.1 Acidobacteriota bacterium | reverse complement strand
TTTACCTGGCTACACTCGCCCGTCTTCCGCGCGACCCCGCTCGACATGAAGGCCGAAGCCGACATCGACTTCATCATGGGCGAGAACCAGCTCATCTTCCATGGCTGGCCTTACTCAGCGCCGCAGGCCGGTGAGCCCGGATGGTCGCTCTATGCTGCCGCGGTCTTCAACGATCACAACCCGTGGCATCCGGTCATGCCAACGGTGAATAACTACATCGCCCGCCTGAGCTACCTTATGCGCCAGGGCAAGCCCGCAAACCAGGTCGCCGTTCTGTTGCCGACCGACGATGCATGGGCGGCATTCAAGCCAACCAAAGTCACCATCACCGGAGCGATGCAGGATCTTGTGCCCAAAGAGATGCTGGGTACGATTCTCTCCGCCGGTTACAACTTCGACTTCACCGATGCCGAAGCGATCGACCGCCTGGGCGTGCAACATAGCATTCTGCTGCTGCCGCCAACGACACGCATCCCTGTCGCCACGCTGCGCAAGATCGCAGCCTTCAAAGCAGCCGGCGGCAAAGTAGTCGCATTCGGCCACGCTCCCACACTTACCCCTGAAGGCAAGCCTTCCGGAGAGCTCACGAAGCTTTCCGCTTCCCTCTTTCCGGCCGCAGCCAACACAGCAGCCGAGCTGACCACAGCGTTACATCAGGCAGCAGCACCCGACCTCAGCTTCGAGGCCGCAGACTTCGACCGCAATGCGATCGGCTTCATCCGCCGCAAGCTTCCAACCGGCGATATCTACTTCCTGACCAACACCAGCAACCGCGAGATCAAAGCAACCGTCAGCTTCGCCACCAGCTACGCCTCAGGCGTTGCGCTCAATCCGGAGACTGGTCATGCCCTTCGCGGCAAGATCACACCGAAGAACATCACACTGACACTGGCTCCTTACGAGTCGAGGACATATCTCTTCGGCAATGGCGTAACCGCCGCTACGAGCAAGGCCACGGCAACGGCATCGGCTGCTCCCGTCGATCTCAGCCACGACTGGAACATCACCTTCATCGGCACCGGCAAAACGGAAACTCAGCACACACTTGCGGACTGGACCTCGAACGAAGCCACGTTGCACTACTCCGGCGAGGCCGTCTACTCACGCAGCTTCCAGATCGAGAAAGCTCCGACCGCAGGCGTATATCTCACCATTACCGGGGGCAGTGCAGAGCCTGGAGCTCCGGATGCTCCGCCGACCGCTGAGAAGCGCGAGGGCATTCCTAATCCTCTGGTCACACGTACCGGCCCCGGCACACGCGCCTGGTACAACCCACCGGTGCGCGAAGGAGCATTGGTCATTGTCAACGGCAAGCCCGCAGGCGCGCTGTGGCACCCGCCTTATCGTTTGGACATCGCTGGGCTGCTGCAGCCGGGCGAGAACAAGATCGAGATCCATGTCTACAACACCGCTCTCAACGCCTGGGCCGCACAGCCGCCGCATGACTACAGGCCATTGATTGCCAAGTACGGCGATCGCTTCCAGATGCAGGATCTCGACAAGGTCAAGCCCGTCCCGTCAGGCATTCTCGGCAACATCGAACTCGTATTTGAAGCGCAGCGATAAAAGGAAACTCGCATGAAGAAGACACTCCTTTCCCTCCTCGCTTTGGCCTGCACCACCGTCTCTGCCACGGCCGCAACCTTCTCCGTCGCCAAATACGGAGCTAAGGGAGACGGCGTCACGCTGAATACCAAGGCCATTCAGAGCGCTATCGATGCTGCCGCCAAAAACGGCGGCAGCGTTACGTTTCCCGCAGGCACCTACCTGACCGGAGCCATCTTCGTGAAGTCCGGTGTCACGCTGCAGATCGATAAAGGTGTCACCATTCAGGGATCGCAGAAGCTCGAAGACTATCCCATGCGTCCCACGCGTGTTGCCGGCATTGAGATGACCTGGCCCGCGGCTCTGATCAATGTCTACCAGGAGCACAACGCCGCCATCACCGGCGAAGGCACAGTCGATGGCGACGGCAAGGTCTGGTGGGACGGCTACTGGGCACTGCGCAAAGAGGACGATCCCAAGGGCCTGCGCTGGGCCGCGGACTATGACGCCAAGCGTCCGCGATTGATCGTCATCTATGACTCACACGATGTGAAGCTCGGGGGCGGGCTGCTGCTGAAGCGTCCCGGCTTCTGGACGGTGCAAGTGGTCTACTCGCACGATGTGCTGGTAGACGGCGTGATCGTCCGCGCCAATGAAGGCGGACATGGACCCTCGACCGATGGCGTCGATATCGACTCCTCGCGCAAGGTGACCGTCGCCCATGCCGACATCGAGAACAACGATGACGCGATCTGCCTGAAGGCGGGACGCGATGCCGATGGACTGCGCGTCAACCGGCCCACGGAAGACATCATCATCCGCGACTCGCTGATCCGCGTCGGCGCTGCCGGCGTGACCTTCGGCAGCGAGACTTCGGGCGGCTTCCGCAACATCGAGATCTACAACCTGCATACGCTGAAGGGAGTTCCCTCGGGCATCCTCTTCAAGTCGGCGCGCACCCGCGGCGGCTTCGGCGAAAACATCCGCATCCACGACCTGGTGATGGAAGACACACCGACGGTGCTGCGCATGACCATGAACTGGAATCCGAACTACAGCTACACCAAGATTCCCGACGGCCTGACCAACTATTCGGATTACTACAAGATTCTGACGACACCCGTCCCTGAAGAGAAGGGCATCGCCTACTTCCACGACGTGCATATTTGGAACATCAAGGCCACCGGAGCCAAGATGGTCTTCGACGTCGCCGGCAATCCTAAAAAGCCCGTTGAACACTTCGAGATCGATCACCTCGACGTACAGGCCGGTACCGCTGGACACATCAGCGCGGCACGTGACTGGAACATGCACGACTTGAAGCTGCAGATCGCCGATGGCAGCTCCGTCGCTCTCGATGACACAGAGAACATCAAGGGGCTGACTCAGAATTCAAAGAAGAGCGATGCCAACGCTCAAACCCCGCACAAATACGAGGAATAACGCACGCATGAAGACATCGCTTCTCTTCCGCGCCGGAGTTGCATCACTTGCTCTGGCCGCTGTCTCGATCTCTGCGCACGCGCAGCAAGGCCCAAAGCCCACACCGGAGATGCAGGCCATCATCGACAAGGACAACGGCCGCCACTTCGGCACCTCGCCGGAAGATGCCGGCCCGCTTGCAAAGGACATCTCGCCGGCACTGACGCCCGCTGCTATCGACAAGGTGATGCGCAAGGTCGCTGACTGGCAGCTGAACGAGTCGCAACCCTACTTCGACAAGATCTGGACCTGGAGCGTGCTCTACAGCGGCTTCATGGCCGCCTCCGACTCGCTTGGCGATCCGAAGTATCGCAACGTCATGGCGGAGATGTCGGAGAAGTTCGAGTACCAGCCGCGCAATCCCGACAAGCTGCCGAACGCCGACGACATCAGCATCGCGCAGACATACGCCGAGTTGTATCTTG
>JAEKKE010000145.1 GCA_019510535.1 Acidobacteriota bacterium | reverse complement strand
CGACAATGCGCTTCCGCCATGCGCGGCGAAAGGCCGGATCGTCGCTCTTGGCCAGCACCAGCGCGTCCTTGATGGGAATACGGCTCTGGTAGTAGTACCGGTTGAGCGCCCACGCCTGTAGTTGCCCGCGCGTCAGCTCGCCACGATGCATCCGCTCATGAAACGGATGCCGGTGGTGGTACTTCGCCTCTCCTACCGCCTGCAGCCGCGCACGCAGCTCGTCTGGGCTCAACATCTCCCCTGCGGTCAACATCGTTACAGCTCCCATCCATCCTCCGCGATCTCCCATCCTCCGGCGAGCACGGCCTGACGCTCATCGCTCTGACGGTCGAGAATGGGATTCGTATTGTTCAGGTGCACGAAGACCTTGCGCGGCCCTCGCAGCTTCGCAAGTTGTGCCATCATGCCATCCTCACCGCTCATCGGGACGTGACCGATCTCACGTGCCAGCGGCGTTCCGGGCTGCGCCCGTTGCAGCTCATCATCGCTCCAGAAGGTACCGTCGACGGCAATCGCATCCGCCGCCGCATACCCTCGGTACAGGGCTTCTGAAATCTGCCCCACCGAAGGCGTATACACAACTTTCTTTCCCTCACTCGCCAGCATTAGCCCAACCACTGCCTGTCCTGGCTCAGCGCTCGCACCGAAACTCTTCGCGTAATAAGGCAGATCATCCGACATCGGGATCGCCGTACACGTGACTCCCGGCAGCAGCTCAAACGGCTCGCCGGGAAGCGTCGCAACCCAGGTTAACTGTTGCGGCACCCGTTCCAGCATCCGGAAAAAGCTATTGGCTTCCAGCACCCGCCGGACCAGCGGCGTGGCGTAGACCCGCAGCGGCTGAAACTCACGCATCAGCAACAGGCCCAGCACCTGGTCCAGGTCCGCCGAGGTCAGCACGATGGCGTCGATTGGCGTATTCCGCCGGCCATTCTCCGGCCTGGGCTGCAACGTGGGTGTTGCTTCAATCTGCGCACGCAGGTCTGGACCTGCGTTCAACAGAACATTACGCCCCTGCGAACGCACGACGGCCTGTAGCTGCAGCCGGGGCGTGCAGCGCACGGGATCTCTGCGGCTCAAATCGCACAGAGCACAGGCACAGTTCCATTGCGGAAAACCGCCGCCAGCGGCGGTTCCCAGCAATTGCAATGTAAACAAGGTTTAGATTTCGGCGGGGGAGTAGCTGTTGATTTCGCAGCCGAGGCTTACTTCTTTGAAATCAGGACGGGTCCAGGTCTTCATGCGTCGCTTCTTCCTCTCAAGGTACTGAATGAGTTCTGCGTCTGAGACCGCACAAAAAGTAGGCCTCAGTGGAGAGAGAATGCCTGATCCGGACAACGTCTGTAAAGTCGGCTGGCGGCATCCCTAAAGAATCCGCAGACAAACCTTTGTCTCACAATTACTTGCGTTTTTTGGCAGGCTTCTTCGCAGCCGCCCTGGTCGCCTCATCTTCGCTGGCCTTCGCCTCCGCCTGCGGAGTCTCACCCGGCCGCAGCACCCGCCGCGTGATATTTCCCTCAAGGCGGTAGGTTTTCTGCACCAGCTTTGAGGGCTTCGAGATTCCGGTCACAGGATCGGAGACCACCGGCCCGTTGTCCGCCGCCAACACACGATAGGTAAACGACGGAGCCGGCATCGTATTCGCACTCTGCCGCGGAGCATTCGGCTGGCCCGGATCGGTCTTGACCTCCACCGGCAGGAAGCCCTGGATATTGCGATCGCGGAACGCCGTTTCATACCGGTGCTTGGCCCGGTTCCAGGTAAAGACGCGTACCTGGTCGAAGTCATACGGTAGCCCGGCCTTCCAGCTATTCATCAGCGTGACGAAGATGGGCACCATCTTGTCCGTGCCTTCAATCTCGTCGTCTTCGACCTTCGTCAGCACGTAGTTGCCCACAATGCGCTGCCCTTCGGCATACCGCGCCACCGAGTCAGGGACGTCGACGTCCATCATGCGCGAGAGCAACCAGCCCGACCGGTCTCCCGAGCGCACCAGCCACCAGTCCTCCATCGGCGGAGGCACAGGCGGCTCCCCTTCCTTCGCTTGCTGCTGCGGAACTCCACCTGGCACAGGCTTGGGCAGCGTAGCCCGGGCAATGAGCCCCAGCTTCTCTCCCTCATTCAGCCGGTAGAAACGGTCTGTATCGCGGCCCGGCTTCAGGTGCAGGTACACATCGTCCCGCACCACACCGGTGGCCACAGCAGGCCGCCGGGCATACTCCTTCTTCAGGGCATCGAACTGATCGACGATATCCTGCGTCACAACCGCCCGCTCGTTGATCCAGCCGGTCTCGCCCTTATCGGTCACCACGCGGAAGTAGTGCCGCTGGCGCTCCAGTATCTTCAGCTTCTGCCCGTTGTCGACATTTCCCGTACGGTTTGACACGGCCGCCAGGCGGTCGCGCAGATACGTTCCCTTGGCCGTGACATAGACATATTCGTCCTTGGGTTTAGGGCGCAGGCGGCTGCATCCCGACAGCAGCACGAGGACAGCGGCGAGGGTGAACAACCTACGTTGGAATGACGGGAAAATCACGCCGGGACAGCTCCGAGGATACTATCTGCAGATGATCCTGCGTGAATCACGGTTCGCGGCATGCACCTAGTGCGTCACCTGTAAGGGCTTCCATTGGTGCGTCCACGTCAGTGCGGTCCACTTTAGTGCGGTCCACTTTAGTGCGTCCACGTCAGTGCGTCACTGCCACGGCTACCGGACCGTACGCCGTCGTCGTTGAGCTGACGGTATATATCCGCCCCGCTGTTGAAGAGTCAAAGGCATACATTCCCAGGTCAGGCGAGCCGCCATTGGCTGCCGCGAGAATGTACTTCCCCGTGGAGTCCGCCGCGAGCGCGGTCATGGTCTTGCCGGCCGAGTACGGCGATCCGCTGAGCGCCGTCAACGCGCCTCCGGTACCGATGGTGAAACCCGAGATTGTACCGTCACCCTGGTTCCCCACATAGACGTACGTTGCCGTGTTATCGACTACCACCGAAGTCGACTGGCCGCTGGTCGCAAAGGGCGATCCGCTCACTATCGTCAGCGTCCCGCCAGTGCCGATGGTATAGACCCCCAGCCCCGCCGAGTTCCCACTGCGAGCGATGAACAGATACGCCGTATTCTTGTCTATCGCAATGGCGTTATCGCTGGTCGAGCCCGGAGCCGACAGCCGCTGGCTCTCGCTTATTGCGCCCGTCGACGTATTGAAGCCGTAGACGATCTCGCCCGCGGTTCCCAACGCCACGATCACGTAATTGCCATTGGGAGCGACCTTGATCGCCTTGGGTACCGGCGTCGTTCCCGAGCCGAAGGTATATAACGCTCCGCTGGCCGCCGTCAGTATGCCAGTCGAGGTGTTGATGGAGTACTCCTCAATCGTGGTCCCGTCGGCATCCAGGGTGAACAGCCACTTCCCGTCCGGCGAGATGTCCATCGACACCACATTGCCGTTGGCCACCGCTGCGCCATTGTTCGCCGCCGTCAGCGCACCACCGGTACCGATGGAATACACATACACCACGCCACTACCCGCAACATACACAAACGTATTTGCCGGAGTCACCGCAATCGCGGTCGGCGTAAAACTCAGTGTGTACGGCGATCCGCTTATGGCTACCAGCGCGCCCGTCGACATGGCATAGCCCGTCACCGAGGTCGAACTTGCATTCGCGACGTAGACGATGTCCGATCCCGAACTGCTCCCCCCACCTTTGATCGGCGGAAAGAAGTCACCGCAACCCGCCAGTAGAACGATTGGCAGAACCACAAAGAAGCGCAATGCTCGACACAGCCTCAACACGCTCACCATTGTCGCAGGAATTGGGTCTGAACCGTGGCTTTGCCTATAATCCGGCCATGTTCAAACGCTCTTGCATGACCTTTGGCGCCGCCGCGCTGCTGACCCTGACGACCTGCCTGTTGGACGCACAAAGCCCGCAATCCGTTCTGGAACAGCAGGTCCGCGCCGATATGAATTTTCTCGCATCCGATGCCCTGCAGGGCCGCGGATCGGCCACGCGTGATGAACACATCGCAGCCCAGTACGCCGCAGCCGTCTTCCAGGAGATCGGCCTGCAGCCCGGCAATAACGGGAGCTACCTTCAAAAAGCCCCGGTCGAGCTCTCGGACCGCGCCAAACAACGCATTGAACAACGTTACGCTCCCGCCGACCGCTTCGAGACCTGGAACGCGGTCGCCATCCTTCCCGGCACCGATCCGAAGCTAAAGTCCGAAGTCATTCTGCTCACCGCCCATCTCGATCATCTGGGCGTCGCCAAACAGCAGGTGAATGGAGACGCGATTTACAACGGAGCGGACGACGACGCCTCCGGCACGACCGCAGTGCTCAACCTCGCCCGCTATCTCGCCCACGCCAAGCCTCCCAAGCGCACTGTCGTCTTCGCCCTGTTCGGTGCCGAGGAGTTCGGCGGTCTGGGATCCCAGGCCTTCCTCGCCCATCCTCCCATTCCGCTCAGCAGCATCGTTGCCAACCTGGAGTTTGAGATGATCGGCCGCTCCGACTCAGCCGTCCCCGAGGGTACCCTCTGGCTTACCGGCTTTGAACGCAGCACCCTCGGACCGGAGCTCGCGAAGCACGGCGCCCACCTCGTACAGGACCCGCATCCGAAGGAAAACTTCTTCATGCGCAGCGACAACTACGGCCTGGCGCTCGAAGGCATCATCGCGCACACCGTCTCCAGCTTCGGCCTCCACACCGACTACCACCAGGTCACCGACGAGGTCACCACCATCGACTTCAAACACATGACCACCGCCATCGCCTCCATGGAAGAGCCCGTCGAGTGGCTCATCGATACCAACTGGAAGCCGATGTGGAATCCGGGTGGGAAGCCTGAGAAGGAAGAGAAACACTAGGCGTTTGTGGCGGGACTTGTTGAATGGTTGAATAGTTGAATGGTTGAATGGTTTCCTAATCCGCGCCATTCCGCAGTCATGTTAAAGAACAAATCCGTGATGAGGCTAATCACCTGCCTCACCACGGACCCACTATTCAACCATTCAACTTTTCAACCATTCAACCACCTACGCCTGCGGCGTAGGCGAGGCCTTCTCCCCATCCAGCACTACGCCGATGGCGTGAATCACCGAGGTGACGCGGATGGCGGCATTCACCACCTCTTCCGTCATTCCCTTCTGGCGAACCACGTTCTCGTGCGAACTCACGCACTTGCCGCAGGCGTTCACCGCCGAGACGGCCAGGCACCACAGCTCAAAGTCGACGTGGTCTACGTTGTGGGTGCGCAGCACGTTCATGCGCAGGCGCGCCGGCAGCGTGGCGTACTTCTCGTTGTCCGTCAGGTGATGGAAACGGTAGTAGATGTTGTTCATGCCCATGATCGCTGCAGCTGCCTTAGCAGCATCCAGAGCGACCGGGGTCAACACCTTGGCTGCCTCTTCCATCGTCGCCGCCGTCAGCTCAGGATTACGGGTTGCAATCGCGGTGCTCACCACCGTTCCCCAAAGCTGCTGCGGGCTCAATTCCGTGTTCTGCCGCACCAGCGAGCTGAAGTTCAGCTTCAGGTCCTTCGCGTAGGCAGGCAGGCTGCCGATCAAATCATCAAGTGCCATGAAAATCTCCTCTCACTGCGCCATTCGGGCGCAAGAAAAGGCGGCCACTCCAACAGCGGCCACCTTTTCGGTTGAACCTTGGTTTAGAGCAATTCTCCTAATACGTAACCTTGGATAAACCTGCGAATGCCGTTTTCTTCGCGGGAAAACAGCGCAAACAGCCAAGCCTCCGTTCTGCACCTTTAGGAGAAATGCTAGACGGCGAGGGTCTCTTCGCCCTTCTGCCAGTTGCAGGGGCAGAGCTCGTCGGTCTGCAGGGCGTCCAGAACACGCAGCACTTCCTGCGGATTGCGGCCTACCGAACCGGCAGTGACGTACACAAACTGAATCACATTGTTCGGATCCACGAGGAAGGTCGCACGCTGGCAGACGCCGCCATCCGGATCCAGAATGCCGAGCTGGCCCGACAGGTCACGCTTGATATCGGCGAGCATGGGGAAGGGCAGATCGCGCAGGTCCTCGTGGTTGTTACGCCACGCCAGGTGCACGAACTCGGAATCGGTCGATCCGCCGAGGATCTGGCAGTCACGATCCGCAAACTCCTGGTTCAACTTGCCGAAGCCTGCAATCTCGGTCGGACAAACGAACGTGAAATCCTTCGGCCAGAAGAAGTAAAGCTTCCACTTGCCGGGGTAGGACTCCTCGGTGATCGTCTCAAAGGCCTTGTCCTTATCACGGCTGACCGTGGCTACCACGGAATAATTCGGAAACTTCTCGCCAATCTGAAGCATGTGTCTCTCCTCGGGGTGTAGTTATCGTGTACAGACCGGCACACCGGTCCGCGAAACTCGGAACTGCAAAACTCTTGTAGTCGACTGCGGCAAATACGGCTGCTAGTTGACCTTCTTTGCCTGGCACTCCGGGCAGATGCCGATGACATCCACCGCGTACCGCTCGACGAGGAAGCCGCCTGGCAGTTTCTGATGAGAAGGCAATAGGCCAAGATCGGCTTCATCGATATCCGAAATCGACTTGCACATGGAGCAAACCATGTGATGATGCGGCCGGCTGTTCATCTCTACGCGCAGCGTGCCATGGTGCATGCTGACCTCGCGAAAGATACCGCTCTCCACAAACAGATGAATGTTCTTGTAGACGGTCGCCAAACTGATGGCAGGAATCTTTTTCTTCACACGCGCGTAAACCTCTTCCGGAGAGGGGTGCCCGTGCATGCCCTGCATGATCTCAAACAGAACCTGGCGCTGATGCGTCACCGCGATGCCATGTTGCTGGCACAGTTCGCGGAAGGTTGTTGCAGAGAATTCCATCAAGACTTAGTAAACGATAATTCTTATCGTCTGTCAAACGCTATCCCTGGAAAACGGCTGCCATCCGTTGAATGGACGTCGGAGCGTGCAGGAAGTAGATATCTCTATCGGAATAAGGGAAACTACTGCAGCTTTTCGCCGCGCGTAAACCGCTCGTCCAGAGGCTTTCGTCCGGCGAATCCGTCTTCGATGGTGTGCCAGTGCGTGATTGCGGTCTCGCCCTGCTTCCAGCAGAGGAGCACCACGCGGTCCTCAAGCTGGAAGGGAAAATCCAACAGACCGGTGTCCAGATCCTTCACCTGAACCCCAATAGCATCGATCTCCGCCAGCGTGTCCTTGGCTTCCTGTATGGCCTTCTCGCGCTGTCCGCGGCGGCGGGCCACAGCAGCGATATCGACATGCATGCCGCCATACAAGAAAATCCGCTGCGAGAGGTCCTGCAGCTCCCCCTCCACCTGTGCCGCCAGGCGGGCTGTTGTTTGCGCCCGCTTCAGCAGGCTCTCCAGCACCGGCAACATGGTCTGCGCCTCGGAAAGGGTAAAAGTCCGCATACGACACCATCTTATCGCTGAACCAGCAACATCACAGCGCTTTCCTGATATCTCACACGGAGGGAATGGCCGCTACCGTACCAAACAAAATCGGGCGAAGCACTTCACTCGGGGCGAGGCAACACACACGTTGCCCCCACCCTTCGCTTCGCGAAGAATGGGGCAACGAGAGTCTCTAACAACCAGCAACTGGTTTTTAAACTTTGATTTCGAGCATCCGGCCCAGCGCGACGCGGGCCCAGTGCTTCACGTCGTCATCCACCTTGATGCGGTTGACGACGTTGCCTTCCACCAGATTCTCCAGCGCCCACGCCAGGTGCTGTGGGCTAATGCGATACATCGTCGTGCACAGGCAGCCTGAATCATCCAGCGTGATGACTTTCTTGCGACCCTCGAAGAGCTTCGCCATGCGGTTGACCAGGTGGATCTCCGTCCCCACGGCGAACATCGCGCCTTCAGGTGCCCGCTCGATCACCTCGATCAGCTTCTCGGTCGATCCCGTAGCGTCTGCTTTCTGGCAGACCTCCCACCGGCACTCCGGATGCACAATCACCTGGATCCCCGGATAGTTAGCCCGAACCTGATCAACATGTTGCGGAAGGAAGCGCTGGTGCACCGAGCAGTGGCCCTTCCACAGGATCACCTTAGCGGCCTTCAGCTTTGCCGGCGAGACACCGCCGCCGATCACCCACGGGTCCCACACCACCATCTCGTCCAACCCGATGCCCATCGCATAGGCCGTATTGCGGCCAAGATGCTGGTCGGGCAGGAACAAAATCTTCTCCTTGCGGTCGAAGGCCCAGGTAAAGGCTCCCGGAGCGTTCGACGAGGTACATACCAGGCCGCCCTGTTCGCCGCAAAAGGCTTTGATCGCCGCCGAGGAGTTCATATAGGTCATCGGCATCACATCCGCCGCAACTCCGGCCCGCTCCAACTGCTCCCAGCAGTCCTCTACCTGACCGATCTCTGCCATGTCCGCCATGGAACAGCCGGCATTCAGGTCCGGCAGAATCACCTGCTGCGCGCCCTTACCCAGCACATCGGCGCTCTCAGCCATAAAGTGCACGCCACAGAAGATCAGATACTTCGCGTCGGTCTCGGCGGCGATCTTCGAAAGCTTGTAGCTGTCGCCGGTGTAGTCGGCAAAACGGATCACCTCATCGCGCTGATAGTGGTGGCCCAGGATGATGGCGGTTTTGCCCAGAATCTTGCGTGCGGCCGCGATACGGGCATCCATGGTGTGGTCGGGTTGGGACAGATAGTTGTCCAGCGAGCAGGCGTCGGCCTGCGGCGCTTCCAGTACTTCTTCCAGAACACTCACTTCTCTTCCTGCCTTCAGTCACGCTCTTGGCGCAACGGGGATGTTGAAAGCATTACTGCGACGGCTGCAGTGGACTCGCTGCCCTTCGGCCCAGCCCACGGGGATGTTGCAACCACATTGCCTGCACATGAGACGCCCTAGGGCGGCACCACGATGCAAGCTTCTTTACAGGGCGGTGAACGTCCCGTAACAACCTCAGTCTACAGCATCGGGTCCGCTCCGCTATGATTGCTGGTAGCGATGCCCAGCTTTGCCGACAGCGTCTTTCTTTTCTTCCTGGCCCTGCTCCTCTTCGGGCCCAAGAAGCTGCCGGAGCTTGCCCGCCAGCTCGGAAAGCTGATGGGCGAGTTCCGCCGCGCCTCCAATGAATTCAAGTACCAGATGGAAGAGGAGTTACGCCTCTCCGAGCAGGCCGAGGAACGCAAGAAACTCGCCGAGCAGGCCAAGGAAGCAGGCCCCGAAGCCGTCAAGCCCATTGCGACCGAGGGCGAGGTGAGCATCATGCCTCCTTCCACCGGTCTGCCGACTCCGGCCGGCTCCTCCGAAACGGAAGCGTCCACGTCAGCCGACCCGGCTACGCAGACGGAAGCTGACGCTGTCAGCGCTTTGGTAGATTCTGTTCCGGTCGAGGCGGTTGAGGCCGAGCCCATTAAGTCCGAGCCCGTTGGGTCGGAGACCGTCCCCCATATTCCTTCCGAGCTGGACCAGCACCTGGACCCGGCCCACACGCACACCACGCAGGAGACCCATGGCTGACGTCATCGATCGCGCCCGGGCGGCAGTAACGGACCGCGCCGAATTGCCCGGCATGAGCCTGATGGAGCACCTCGACGAGCTCCGCAAGCGCCTCATCCGCGCCGTCATCTATCTCGTCATCGGCATGGCCATTGCCTACGCCTTCCACGAGCGTCTTTACGACATCGTGCAGAAGCCGCTCACCGACCTGCATCTGAAGCTCAACTTCACCCACCCGACTGATGGCCTGAACCTGTCGCTCAAGACGGCGCTCTACGGCGGAGCCATCCTCGCTTCGCCGTTCATCCTCTATCAGGTCTGGCTCTTCATCGCCCCCGGTCTCTATCAGACCGAAAAGAAGTACGTCACGCCTTTCATGGCGTCAACTGTCGGTCTCTTCTTCGCCGGCGCATGGTTTGGCTATCGCTGGGTGCTGCCCGAGGGACTACGCGTCCTCATCCTTGGCTTCGGCAAGCAGTTCAATCCCATCATTACGATCGAGGACTACACCAACTTCTTTCTTGCCGTGATCCTTGGCCTGGGAGCATGTTTTGAGCTGCCGGTGCTCATCTTCTTTCTCGCGCTCTTCGGCATTGTCGATGCGAAGTTCCTCTGGAAGAACGTGCGCTACGCCGTCATGATCATCTTCGTCATCGCGGCGGTTATCTGCCCGACACCCGATCCCTTCGGCATGTGCCTCTTCGCTTCGCCAATGCTGGCGCTGTACTTCCTCTCGATTCTGGTTGCTTACATGGTTCACCCGAAGCGCCGCGAGGCCAAGGCACAGAAGGCATGAAGCTCCGTCTGGTAGCCTGCGCACTCCTCTCCATGGCAGTGCTAAGTTCCTTTGCACAGGGACAAAAGTTCAGCGGCGCACGCGCCATGGATCTGACACGGCAGTACGTCACCACCAGCGGCCCGCGCTGGCTAGGCTCGCCCGGTCACACCAAAGCCGAAGCCTTCATCAAAAAGTTCTTCGCTCCTGAGATCGCCAAAGGTCAGTTCGAAGAGGATGCCTTCACCGCCAGCACACCGGCGGGCTACCTTCCCGGCAAGAACTTCATTGTGAAGTTCCCCGGCAAGAAGGACGGCATCATCGTCCTCGCCTCGCACTACGAGACCAACTATCCGCTGCGCAACATTAACTTCGTCGGCGCTAATGACGGCGGAGCCACCACTGCCCTGTTGATGGAGATGGCCAATGTGCTCCGCACCCATCCGCCCGACGGCTACTCCGTATGGCTGCTCTTCGACGATGCGGAAGAGGCGGTCGGCGACCACTGGGATACGCAGCGCGATGCCCTCTACGGCACCAAGCACGTCGCCGCGAAATGGGCCGCCAGCGGCACCCTGCCAAAGATCAAGGCCTTCCTCCTCGCCGACATGTGCGCCGATAAGGACCTGAACATCAACCGCGAGACCAACAGCACTCCATGGCTCACGGATCTGCTCAAGCAGGCGGCAAAGAATACTGGTCACTCGAACTCCATTTTCAAACTCGAATCGGCCGTCGAAGATGACCACCTGCCATTCAAACAGCGCGGCGTGCCTGTCCTCGACATCATCGACATCAACTACGGCCCCTCCAGCTTCATGCATCCCGACGGATACCACCACACCGCCGACGACACGCTGGACAAGATTTCGGCTGCGAGCCTGCAAATCTCCGGAGACCTGTTTGTGGAGATGATCCGGCTCATCAACCAGAGCAATCACTAGGCCCGATGAACGAGATCCCTCTCTACGACTGGATCGGCTTCCACGTCTTCCTCCTGCTGCTCTTTGTCGGCGAGTTTCTCATCCTCCGCCGTAAACAGACGCCTGCGCGCGCCATCTGGGCGACCTGCATGTGGGTCGGCGCGGCTCTCGCCTTTGCCGGGTATGTCTGGTACACCCTTGGCAGCCCTTACGACATAGAGTTCATCTCCGGCTACGCGATTGAAGAGTCACTCTCGGTCGATAACCTCTTCGTCTTCCTTCTGCTCTTCCGCGAGTTCCACATTGAGGGTCCGCACCAGCGCCGCGTTCTCTTCTGGGGAATCCTGGGAGCGGTCGTCATGCGCGCGGGCTTCATCGGTCTCGGCATCGAGCTGCTGGAACACTTTGCCTGGGTCACCTATATCTTCGGAGCCTTCCTGCTCTTCGCCGCCGTGCGCCTGCTAATGCCGCACGGTGAAAAGAAACCTGGCAAGCCCGCGTGGACAAAGTGGGTCGAACGCATCATTCCCGTCTCCAGCAATCAGTCAAGCTTCTTCCTGCGTGAACAGGGCAAGCTGCATCTGACCATGCTCTCGCTGGCGCTGATTGCGATCGCCTTCACCGACTTCGTCTTCGCACTTGACTCCATCCCCGCCGTGCTCTCCATCACACGGCATCCGTTCATCGCCTACAGCTCTAACGTCATGGCTGTGATGGGTCTGCGCTCACTCTACTTCCTGCTGGCGCACCTTCTCGAGAAGCTTGCCTACCTGCACTACGGTCTCGCCGCGGTGCTCGGCTTCGCCGCTTTCAAGATGCTCGCTGCAAGTTGGATCGAGGTCTCCGCTCTGGTCTCGCTCGCTATCATCCTTGGCCTCCTCGGCATCACCGTCGTGATCTCACTGCTGTTGCCGAAGAAGCACGCGACAGCCTGAGGAACACCGACCAAGTCGAAATAAGGTACGACTGGGTGCCCCACATACGGGGTCCCCGACGAACTATG
>JAEKKE010000281.1 GCA_019510535.1 Acidobacteriota bacterium | reverse complement strand
ATGACGGTGGGGGAATATATTGCCTCATTGCTTGAAGCCGAAGCAGAAAGCTTTTCTTCCAGCGAGGAAGAGGCGGAGTGCCTTCGGGATCTCGCCCGGCTCCATCGTGAGA
The DNA here is from genome assembly GCA_019510535.1 of Acidobacteriota bacterium. Classification (GTDB taxonomy): domain Bacteria; phylum Acidobacteriota; class Terriglobia; order Terriglobales; family Acidobacteriaceae; genus Terriglobus. The sequence goes on along the minus strand of JAEKKE010000281.1, from coordinate 4,326 downwards.
TGAAAGATGTAAAGGCCGTCCGCATCTGGCGCGAAGCCTAAAGCGTAAACGATAAATTCGAGGGAACCAATGGAGCGCGTACGCCGTGTCCGCGTAGTTTCCCTTGGAGACATGGGCTCGTTTTTCGGCTTCGTCGCCAAAGCTGCCAGAGCAGACGTCAGCGAGTCGCCAAGCGTGAACTTTGAGAGGCGCCGGAAACCTTCCGGGCGTCGCAGAAGTGATTACCGCCCAAGGTGGCCAAAGATATTAGTGGGTTCCATTTTGGGGTTCCAGAACCGCAAGTCCATTATTTCCAGTACTTGCGTTGGAATGTTTAAACCACCCCGTAGGTCGCATGGACAAAATTCTGGTTTCCGCGCGGCCATCAAGCGGGAGTATGCTATTTCTACCCCGCCGCGTCTAACAGCCTAGCGCGCGGTCAGCTCGTAATCGTTTTTTGCCGGAGATGGTTCCCAAATGCCCCGTATCCCTAAGATTTTGCTCCTCCTTGCTTCAGTCGCACTGGTGCTGACTGTTTTCCTGGGCGCGAACGCCACTGGCGTAAGCGCGGCCAGCGACCCGCAGGAGAACGCGTACCGGCAGATCAATGTTTACAGCGAAGTTCTCAGCCATATTCAGTCCGACTATGTGGAAGAGCCGAACATTCCGTCCGTGACCAACGGCGCGCTGCGTGGTCTGGCGGAGTCGCTCGATTCGGAGTCCGGCTACCTCTCGCCTGAAGAAAACAAGTCCTACAAGATATTGAAGGGCGGCAAGGCCCAGGTCGGGATCAACGTCTCCAAGCGCTATGGCTATGCCACTATTGTCAGCGTGGTGCCGAACAGCCCCGCGGACAAGGCCAATTTGAACGACTGAGCCCGGCACGACCGTGTCCATCGCTGTCGTCCGTCCTCGCAAGGCGGCTCCGGACAAGGTTGATCTGACCCGCGCCATCACGCCGCTGGCTCCGGTTGCGGAGACTCTTTACGAGAACTCGACCATTCTGTACCTCAAGCCCGGCATCCTGGACCACGATCATGTCTCGCAGATCGAAGGCAAGCTGAAGGGATTGAACAAGGGTGGCAACAAGAAGCTGCTCCTGGATCTGCGCAACGTCGCCGACGGCGATATGGCCGAGGCGCAGCGCCTGGCGAATATGCTGCTGAAGTCCGGAACCATCAGCGTGCTGGAAGGGCAGAAGTTCGCCAAGCAGACTGTGACGGCCGATCCTTCGAAGACTGTCGCCGAGAAGGCTCCTGTGGTCGTTCTGGTCAACCGGGGTACGGCTGGTGCGGCGGAGCTGGTAACGGCGGCGCTGCAGGATAACAAGCGCGCTGAGGTTGTGGGTGAGAAGACCTTCGGCATCGGCAGCCAGCAGAAGACCTTTGACCTGCCGGACGGCGGCGCCCTCATCCTCTCCGTGGCCAAGTACGCCACGCCCGCAGGGAAGAAGATTGAGGATGACGGAGTGACTCCGGGTGTCCTGGTTGCCGGAGCCATCGATGATGGTGAGGACGACAATGCCGCGGCTCCTGCAGCTCGCAAGGACCAGGTGGACGATCAGCTCTCGAAAGCGCTGGAGATCCTTAAGAACAAAGCCGCATAAGCGGGAAGAACAAAGCCTGGGCGAAAAGAATAAGCCCGCCCTAGTATCACGGGCCGCATCCCAGGATCTATGGGATGATCTTCCATAGGCAGTGCTACGTCCGTGAACTCCATCTTTACTGAAGACCCGCGGCAGACACGCCGTCCCAACTTTCGGGCGGGTCGTGTCGCTGCGCGTACGCGCGCTGTGATGCGACGCGGCGCCTTTGTCGGTCTGCTGGGGATCTCCGCGCTCTTTGGCTCTCTCTGCGGCCTGATGCTGGTCTATTCCGTTGACCTGCCGCAGATGCAGGACCTCGAGCGGTATCGTCCCAACACGACGACCGAACTCTACGACATTCACGGGAAGCAGTTTGGCTCCTTCTCGCTGGAGCGGCGTGTGGTTGTGTCATACAGCGAGTTCCCGCCGATTCTGCGCAAGGCTATTCTCTCGATCGAAGACAAGAGCTTCGAGCGCAACTGGGGTGTTAACCTCTTCCGTGCTATCGGCGCCGCCTATCGCGATCTGCACAGCAAGGGCCGGGCTCAGGGAGCCAGCACGCTGACCATGCAACTGGCGCGTAACCTCTTCCTTTCACCGGAGAAGACCTTCAGCCGTAAAGCGCAGGAGGTTCTCCTGACGCTGCAGATCGAGCGCCACTTTACCAAGGAACAGATCTTCGCGCTGTATGCCAACCAGATCTATCTCGGCCGCGGCACCTATGGATTCGAGGCAGGCGCGCAGTACTACTTCTCCAAGCACGTCCGTGAACTCAACCTGCCCGAGGCAGCGTTGCTGGCTGCCCTGCCCAAAGGGCCGGAGTATTATTCGCCGGTGCGGCATCCTGACCGGGCGCTTAAACGCCGCAACCTGGTGCTGAGCGAGATGCAGCAGGATGGATGGATTACAGAGGCCGAAGAGGCCCGGGCCAAGGAAGCTCCGCTGGGTCTGAAGATTGAGCCTCCCGCAAACTCGGTCGCTCCATACTTTGTGGAAGAGGTTCGCCGACAGCTCGAACAACAGTTCGGAGCAGAAGAGGTGCATGGAGCCGGCCTGCGCGTCTACACAACGCTCGATTATGACCTGCAGGTGGCTGCCAACCACGCGGTGTTGAACGGCGCAGCTTCCTATGAACGCCGCCACGGTTGGAAGAACCGTGTACAGAACATCATTCTTGCCGGCCAGGATCCCGCAGCCTATGTGCATCCCGACTGGACCATGCCCATTGAGAAGGATGCGTACTTCCATGCTCTGGTAACGGATGTGAGCGAGAAGGAGATTCGTGTACGAATCGGCCAGCGCGAAGCCTATATCGAGCCCGCGGACTGGGCATGGACGCAGCTGAAGACCGGCGACGCCCTGCTGAAGAAGGGCGATCTCGCTTATGTCCGCATCCTGGCAACCGACGGAGAGAAAGGAGTCCACGCTGCTCTCGAGCAGGATTCCGGAGCACAGGCCTCCCTGATGGCGATGGACAACTCGAACGGCGAGGTGCTTGCCATGGTTGGCGGCCGCGACTTCTCCCTGTCGCAGTTCAATCGCGCGACCCAGGCGGAGCGCCAGGTGGGCTCTTCGTTCAAACCGTATGTCTATACCGCAGCGGTAGAAGCCGGCACCAAGCCAACGGATCATGTTCTGGATGTGCCGACAACCTTCTCCACTCCCAGCGGACCGTATACGCCGCACAACTACGAGCCTGACTACAAAGGCTCAATGACTGTGTTGGAGGCCTTCGCGGAGAGCCGTAATATTCCGGCTCTGCGGCTGGCGCATCAGGTTGGCATCCAGAAGGTCATCGATGTTGCCCAGCGTTTCGGCGTCACATCAAAGATTCCGGCATTTCTTCCGGTAGCGATCGGCGCGGCGGATATGAAGCTCTTTGACCAGGTGGGCGCCTACGCCGTCTTCCCGAATGATGGCATCCGCGTTGAGCCGCATTACATTCGCCGGGTTACGGCTTCCGATGGTCTGCCGATGGACGACCCCGCGCCAAAGGTAAGCGAGGTCACATCGGTGGAGACGGCTCGCACCATGATGACGCTGCTGAAGCAGGTCACCATCTCCGGTACAGGAGCGGCGGCTTCACAACTGCATCACGCTCTCGGCGGCAAGACCGGAACAACGAACAACTATACGGACGCCTGGTTCATCGGCTTCTCTCCGTCGGTGACCTGCGGCGTGTGGATCGGATATGACGATCGCCAGTCGCTCGGCGAGAAAGAGACTGGAGCCCGCGCTGCTCTGCCCATCTGGATGGAGTTCATGAAGCTGGCCATCGCCGGCAAGCCTGACGAACAATTCGCCAGCGGCGGCGAGAAGAAGCAACTTGAGGTGACGGTGAACTCCGACGCCCGCTCGATGACCGAAGAACAGAAGAAGAAACAGGCGGAAGAAGAGAACGACGAGGACCAGACCTCGGAGACGATCAAACCCGTGGAACGTGCGCCGGCTCCGAAGATTCCGCCTCCGCCACCGGCACAGAAGCCAGCCGAGAAGCCGACGGAGACGCCAAATCAGCAGCCTGCTTCACCGAATCCACCGGCACAGAACAATGTGCCGAAACCGGTTCCGGTGCCGGGACTTCCGTCTCAATCCCCGTCAGCGGTTCCAGCCACGCCTGCTCCGGCGAAGCCTTCGGAGCCATAGAGCGGAGCGGTGTTCTTAATGGCTCGGGTGCTCCACCCTCGGGGTCCCCAACGAACTGTATTCGTTGGGGCGAAACGCCCAACTTTCTCACTTTGGACTTCATAAATCCAACCAGA